>CAYGHY010000029.1:0-19894 GCA_964349435.1 uncultured Oscillospiraceae bacterium | reverse complement strand
TTTTTACTCCATAACCTTTATTCCAAATTCCTTCAGCATATTATCAAGCTTTTTCAAAGGCAGTCCCACTATGTTGGAATAACAACCGTTCAAGCCTTCCACAAGCAGCGCGCCACGACCTTGTACTCCGTAAGCTCCCGCCTTGTCGAAAGGCTCGCCTGTTTTTATGTATGCTTGTATCTCCTCCGCCGTCAGCAACGAAAATTTAACAATTGTTGTCTCATACCCCATTTTTACCGCACCGCTTGCGGCATCAATCAATGCAATTCCTGTAATTACAAAATGTTCGCGGCCGCTCAGGCTTTCAAGCATCCTTTGAGCATCCTTCTCATCAGCGGGCTTCCCGAATATTTCTTCATTACATACCACGATGGTGTCGGCGCCGAGCACAATACCCTTGTCCATATTTTTCGCAACATCCTGCGCTTTCAAGTAAGCCAGGTGTTCCGCTTTTTGCCCGGGTGTGCCGGAAAGCTCTGTCTTCTCCTCATCCACCTCTCCCGGTATAACTGTAAACGGTATGCCTGCCTGGCTCAGCAGCTCTCTTCTCCTCGGTGAGGAAGATGCAAGTATGATTGCGTTCATTAACTCAAGCCACCCTTTTTCTTCTGTTTTGACATCCTTTATCTTATCATAAAAGCATACGCTAATATACTAAAATTTAATCGGCTGATTCATAAAAATCTCTGCATAATATAGACCCAACGATCAGTTCAGCCTGGAAAGTATCAAAAAAGAGGTCAAAATAGAAACCGCCACCGACAAAATCAGATCACCTTTGAACCACGAGCAAATCCCCGCCGCACCGATACCAAGTATGGTCGCAAGCTCCATACCAGAGGATGCCTGCATGACACCCCTGACTATGAGTGCGCTTAGCGCGGTATAGGGTATGTAAAGCAGGAATCTCTTCACCAAAGGATGCAGCGGACGTTCAGTCAGAATAATCAGTGGAATCAGTCTTGGTATATATGTTACAGCCATCATTCCAAATATCAGCGGTAAATAGTTTTTCATTCCTGCGCCACCTCAGTGTCGTCCTTTAAAAACAACAAACCTAGGCCTGCCGCTGCAATAATGGTCGTTATCAGGCTCCAGCCAGCAGGGACAATTTTGAACCGGGTTAACATTACGTATACAGTTCCTGACATCAGCGACAAATACAGAATATTCGTAGATTTTTTAATCTCCGGCATCAATAAGGCTGCAAACAAGGCATATAATCCTATTCCCAGGCTGTTTTGGACAACTGCAGGCAGAACAGCTCCCGCCAGATAACCCGTAAGTGTTCCACACACCCATGAAGCATAAGCGGCGCTGTGTAATGCAAGCAAAAACGGTGCATTCAGCTTCCCACCATTTAGAGAGGATATGGAAAATGTCTCATCGGTCATTCCAAATGCAATAAATGGCAGCCATTTTTTCTTTGTTTCCCTGAGCTTTACCGATAAAGATGCACTCATCATCAAATGACGGAGGTTAAGAAGGAAAGTAGCGAGAATGATATTAACTGAGGCTGCACCTGTTTTTATCAGATCAAGTGCCATAAACTGACTTGCGCCGGCAAATACGAATATGGAAAAAAAACAGCTGTCTCTCAACGAAATTCCGATATTCCTTGAAAGTAGACCAAAAGCCATTGCTACCGGAAAATAACCGATAATTATTGGGAAGCCTGAAATTATTCCGTTTTTAAAACTTTTACCAAACTCTTTCAACTATACTTCTCCATCCCGCTTTTTCAGTTCAAGAATAACATAGTGATTTTAATGCTGTCAAATAAATAACTCACCAAAACAGATTAATTTAATAGGGCTGCCATGTCTGGCAGCCCCATTAAAAAGATTTAAACACTCCCGGCTGCAAAAGCTTTTGCCATAGGAACTTCGAGTGGTGTGAAAGCAAACTTTATTTTAAGCTTGCCATATTCCTTTCCGATTTTTTTATAGAAGCTTCTCAGATAGCTGAAGCTAAGAGGCGAGTAAGTCTCAAGTTCTGCAAGGTAGCTTGCGCCGTACATGCCGCTATTGCAGGCTACCGCTCCCAGCAACAGGAACATAACGCTTTTTTTCATCATGTTTTTTAGTTTAATTGCGTCAGATGACATAAAACAGCTGTCTTCATTCAGTACTCTCCATGCGAAGTTAATGAGTCTGTTGGTGCATCTCTCAGCGGAACTGCCTGTAACCGGTTTCGAAAATATCGTATGGTGTCCATTGATACGATCCACAGCCGCATCCTGTAAATCATCCAGAAGTTGCAGCAATACGCCAAAGCCAAACGCAAAGGATGCCTCCTCCGGGGAAAGGCTGCCCTTCACGAGACAGGCATCGGCCAGCACTGAACTGCCACCCTTCTCAACACTGATATCTAATATGTTCAGACTTCCTGTCAAATCCTCTGTCTGCTGCAACAGACTTTTATATTGGGCAGCTTGAATACCCAGAAGACTCATATACACCATCGGGTGTTGTTCGCGTGCAAACTGCCTTTCTATCATGTCCGTCAGTCTGAAAAGTTTGTGTTCATATGCTATTTCAGCCTCCAGTTGTTCACCTGCCAGCCTTCTTTTAAATCTAATATTTATATTTCTTTTCTTCGCTTCAGATACGGAAGCATCGTCAAGATAGTTGTCAGTATATGGGTAGAGCATGCTGTACGCCAGTATGGAGGGGGTTATTTCCACCTTGAAACCCATTAACTTTTGTAAGCAATTCATAATCCATACATTTCTTAATGCCTGAGACATATCCTCAATTTTAAATTCTGTATCAAATTCCCGGGCTTCCGTAATAAAATCTGAGGTTACTTCACAGAAACCGCCCTCTAGTAAAAGCTTCATGCTGCTGTCAAGGCCAATAATATCTGTCCCACAGCCATATATCAGCTTTTTTAAAGCAGTCCCCCATTGGGCTGTGTGTTCACTGTTATTGTTTGAGAATTCTTTGACCAGAAAAATAACCTCGTCCGCAAAGATGCTCATTTGAATATCCTTTGCTTTCTGCTGAAGAGTACTAAAATGATCCCATCCCACAGGAAAGGTATCAGACATGTTGTACCAAAGCTTTTTATAATGTTCCTTTAATGCATTGATCATCTCATGCATTCTCCTATTTCCTCCCCCTAAATACAATAATGCCGCCGATGCCTATGAGCAGTAGTGGTACCGTGTATTTAAGGTTAAACAGAGCCGGTATGATTTGTCTGCCAAGTATTAGCACTCCTGCTCCGACCAGAATCGCCCCAAGAATAAGTTTGGTTTTTCCTGAGTTGTATTTTGCCGGCCGATTCCATTCATCGGCATTACTGTTGAATTCGTTTTCAAAACTCGAACCTGAACCGGCGCCTGCTCCGCCTGTTCCTTCTCCTGCATATGTGCCGGTATTCGTTCCCGGACTGCCTTTCCACTGATCGTCAAATCGCTTGTCTTCCGGCATCAACAATGCGGCTATCAAATATACTATCAAGCCGGGCCCTAGAATGGTAATAACTACACAAATGATTCTGAGCAATATCGGATCTGTTTGAAAATATTCAGCCAAACCGCCGCATACTCCCAGTATAACCTTATTTCTTTTTGAGCGGTGCAATGTTTCCATTTTTCATTACTCCTTTTATCATGTACCAAGATGTTGGTTGACATATGTGGCGTTAATATTCCCAAAAGTCATGCATGAGGCGGCAGTTCGTCAAACACTTCGGCCTTTTCGGCTCCCTTGTTTATGCTTACGCCAAGCACATTGACATTTACAGAAGTAACCACCATGCCGGTCATACTCTCCACCGCCTCCCTCACTCTGGCCTGCATGACACGGACAACCTCGTGAATTTTGCAGCCGTATTGCGTGACAATGGACAAATCAATTGAAACCTGATTCTCTTTTAATTCCACTTTTATACCTTTACCCGGTGATTTCTTGCCAAGCATACCTGCGATTCCATCTACAATGCCTCCGCTCATTGATACGAGATTTTCGTTTTCTGATGCTGCAATGCCTGCTATCGTAGCGATAACTTCCTCAGATATCTTGATTTTGTCATCTCCTGGCAGTTCTTTCATCAGTTCATTCATAATACTACCTCCTATTTTTTTACAAGTCATACGCCTGTTATTTTTTAAAAATCCGCTGATTTGGGTGTCCTTGGAAATGGAATTACATCTCTTATATTAGCCATCCCGCTCAGATACATCACAGCTCTTTCAAAACCGAGTCCAAAGCCGGCATGTTTTGTGCCGCCAAATTTCCGCAGATCCATATACCACTTGTAGTCATCCTGCGAAAGACCCATCTCATCCATACGCCCGGCCAGCAGGTCATACCGTTCTTCTCTCTGGCTTCCGCCTATGATCTCACCGACTCCCGGAACCAGAAGATCCATTGCCGCTACTGTTTTCCCGTCATCGTTCAGCCTCATGTAAAAGGCCTTGATTCCCTTTGGATAATCGGTAACAAACACCGGCCTTTTAAATACTTTCTCTGTTAAATATTTTTCATGCTCGGTCTGAAGGTCGCTTCCCCATTTAACCGGGTAATCAAAGCTGGAATTTTCCTTTTCAAGGAGCTCAACAACTTCTGTATACGTTATGTGTCCAAAATCAGAATTGACTACGTTATGCAGCCGTTCCATCAGTGTGTTGTCTACAAAATTATTAAAAAATTCAAGCTCCTCCGGAACATTTTCCAGACAGTAGTTAATAAGATATTTAATCATTTCTTCGGCAAGCGCCATGTTTTCGTCAAGGCCTGCAAATGCTATTTCCGGCTCTATCATCCAGAACTCCGCCGCATGCCTTGCAGTATTCGAGTTTTCAGCCCTGAAGGTAGGGCCGAAGGTATATATCTTTCCAAATGCCATACAGTAGGTTTCGCCTGTAAGCTGTCCGCTGACTGTCAGACTTGTTTCCTGCCCAAAGAAATCTTCTGCATACTCAATACGGCCTTTATTGTCCCTTGGCAGGTTATCCGGATCCAAGGTAGTTACTCTAAACATTTCACCGGCGCCTTCACAGTCACTGCCCGTTATAATAGGTGTCTGCACATATACAAAGCCCTTATCGTGAAAGAATCGGTGAATGGCAAAGGAAACTGCGCTCCTTAGTCTGAAAACTGCGGAGAAGGTATTGGTTCTTGGCCTCAGATGCGCAATCGTACGAAGAAACTCAAAGGAATGGCGTTTTTTCTGAAGGGGATAATCGGAAGTACACAAGCCCTCTATCTCAATAACTGCAGCTCTCAACTCAAAAGGCTGCTTTGCATCAGGCGTCGCAACAAGCTCACCACGGGCTCTTATTGATGACCCCTGAGGAAGCTTCGAAATTGCCTTAAAATTTTCCAATACACTTTCATCAAAAACAATTTGCAGATTTTTCAAAAAGGAACCATCATTCAATTCAATAAACCCGAAGGTTTTTAAATCTCTGATAGATCTGACCCAACCGGCCACCTCAATCTGTTTGTTGAAGTATTTACCGCCCTCTCTGTACAACTGCTTTACATTCAACACCACGCAAATCTTCCTCCCTGCAGCATATAAATATATCACCTTTAAAGATTATATATGAATTATACTACGATTAGCTTTATATCACCATTTATTATTACCCCCCGATGCAAAACCGATTACTCATAAGCTGTAAAATAGACTTATGCGTACAAATAGCAGTCTTTCGCTTTACACAACATACTTACGGTTTTTCTTTTCATATGTCTGTTATTTGAATGTCTGTTATTTGAATGTCTGTTATTTGAATGTCTGTTATTTTTGTTGCAAAAACGGTCGAATCGAGTATAATCATTTTATGAAGATATTGCTGGTTTCAGACCGTGAAGAACCTTATATATGGGATTATTTTGACCGGGAACGGTTCAAGGATATTGAGCTGGTTTTGTCTTGCGGCGATTTAAAAGCGGAGTACCTTTCTTTTATCGTTACGATGATCAAAGCTCCCCTCTTTTACGTGCCGGGCAACCATGATAAAACCTATCACAGCAACCCACCCGAAGGTTGTATCTCTGCCGACGGCACTCTTTTAACCTATAGCGGGATCAGAATTGTTGGGCTGGGCGGCAGTATGAATTACAGTAATACAGAACACCAATATACTGAACAAGAAATGGAAAAAAGAATAAAAAAACTCAGAAGAATAATCAAAAGTAATAACGGTTTTGATATACTCCTTACCCATTCTCCGGCATCGGGCCTAGGTGACGGAAATGACCGGGCCCATCAAGGCTTTATAAGTTTCGTTGACATGCTTGATCGGTATTCCCCCTCATATTTTTTTCACGGGCACCAGCATCTGAACTATAAAATACAGGAAAGGTCGCGGCAATATAAAAATACTACCATCGTGAATGCTCATGGCTACCATATCATCGACTGCAGGTTTAAGGTACGGGGACACTCCTTGGCAATTCACTCTCGATAATATCAACAAACCAATCCATACCGATTATCTGTTCACGTGTTGCAAGCTGTTCCGGCTTTATCCTCAATACTCCATCCTGGCTGTATATTGGTCCGGCAAAAGGATGAAAGACTCCATTTATGATCATGCTTTTCAGAAAATCCAACAGCTTTTGTGTTTCTCTTGGAACCAGCCTCTTGGAATAGAAAAAGTCTACAATGCCCGAATCCATACCCCACCAGAAGTTGATGACCTTCTGTCCGGAACCGAAGAGCCTCCAGCTGTTAATTAGATTTCTAAGCATTTTTTCATAAAAAATACCCCAGTTCCAAACCGGTGCTGCAATATATCCATTTACATGTCCCTTTCCATCATCCCCGTTAAGGACAGTATACACCCCATATTCTTTGGAAAACTCACGATTGGAAAGCGTATCATGGTGTGAAATGACATCTGCCCCCTGTCTAATCAGCATTTCGCTCACCGACTCTGCGCTACTCAGATTATCCCAGCTATTGAGCCATTCCACTTTCATTCTGACAGCCGGGTTTGCCATTTTCGCTCCAAGGGCAAATGAGTTAATACCGTTAATAACGCCCGGAATGGGGTGGGTGCCTATATATCCAAGCATATTGGTCCTGGTCACCGCTCCTGCCGCTATCCCTGCAAGAAATCTGGGTTCGTAGATTCTGCCGAAATAGGTATTTACATGCTTGAATGAATGGGTCTCCGAGCAGTTTAAGAATTTTGTGCCTGGGAATTCCAACGCCGCTTTCAACGTAGCATTGATAAAAGCCGGGCTTGTTACAAAAACAACGTCGTTTTCAGCTTCGGCGAGCTTCTTTAGAAAATCATACGCCTCAAGAGTTTCCGGCACATTATCCACGAAGGAGGTGCTGATTGCTTCACCAAGCACATTGTTCACATGATTTCTTCCCATTTCCTGTGAATAAGTCCAACTGGAAGTGTTTACATCTTTCGCATAAACAAAGGCTACCTTAAGCGCTTTCTTCGGCCTTACATATGTAGTCAATGCAGAAATAAGATTTTCACCATTGTCAATTGGCATTGTCTGTATGTCTGCGGTTTTATTCCCCGACATTTGTTCCAGCTCCATGATGAAGCCGGTCAGCCTTGCCCTTAATGCATGACCGTCTATCTCATCAGGCATCCCGTAAACAGTAATATATTCCAAAAATGCGTCGCCTGTGGTTATTTGCAGCTTTTGACCACCCAGTTCCAGATAAATCTTTCTGAAAGGCAGGTATATGGAATTGGCAAAATATTTATACTTATCTATTCCCATCACCCTGAAACCGGGTTCAAACCCCTCCAAGTATCCATATAGTTGATTAAAGGAATTTCTTTTCGTAAACCAGATTAGATTGATACCTGTCTTTTTATAGAAGTCCAGGAATTCATAGTATATGGAAATGTTAATATCACTTTCATCTCTCTTGGGTACCAGCCTGGACACACGTCCTTGAATAGAGTACGCATCGAAGTATTTAAGCACGCTAACCCGTTTATTCCCCTCAATTACATAGAACCAATTCAAATATTCATATACCTTAATCGGATCCCTGATTCCATCAATAATGTGGGCAGCGCAAAGCGCCGACCATTTCTGTGCAAATTCGCTTCCGGGCTTAAGAACGGGCATAAAGTTGCCTGCAAAAGATCTGCTTCTGGAGTATGTATAAGTGCCTACAATCTTTTTAAGAGGCAAATCTACGATGCCAAGATCCAGCTCATACACAATTTCAATATTCTTCAAAACACCTTCTAGAAATGGCAAGTAGCCTGTCTGCCCCTTTGATATGTTCTTTGAATACTCTCTTAGCCCAAGTTTGCGGGCGTCTAAATATTGGCTTGCGGCTCCTTTTGAATCCATACATTACACCTCTTTCCCTAAGGCTTTTTACAGGCTTTTCATATATGTCTCCCTGCAACTCTGAATGCTTTAGGTGTTGAGATCTGATAAACGAAATAACCGGATACTAGAGATCTGCTATCATTATATCCAGACGTTTTCCAATCTCTTTAAGAAAATCAACAGTATTCACAACTTTTTTGTTCTTTATGTCGGAAAGCACCGCCAAATCCTTTGTCATTACCCCTTCATCAATTGTTTTTATGGAAGCTGCCTCAAGTGTATCTGCAAAATCCACCAGTTCGGCATTACCATCCAATTCACCCCTTTTTCTAAGAGCTCCACTCCATGCAAAAAGCGTAGCCATGGAGTTGCTTGAAGTTTCTTCGCCCTCAAGATGCTTGTAGTAATGCCTTGTAATTGTGCCATGCGCCGCCTCATACTCATAATGGCCTCCAGGCGATACCAATACGGAAGTCATCATGGCAAGACTTCCGAAAGCTGTTGCAACCATATCCGACATGACATCTCCGTCATAATTCTTGCAAGCCCATACCATTCCACCCTCTGATCTGATAATTCTTGCAACGATGTCGTCAATGAGCGTATAGAAGTACTCAATTCCTGTTTCCGCAAATTTATATGCATATTCGGTGTCATATATTTCCTGGAACAGATCTTTGAAGGTATGGTCATATTTCTTTGATATGGTGTCCTTTGTTCCAAACCATAGATCCTGCTTTACGTCCAAAGCGTAGTTAAAACAGGCTCTGGCAAAGCTCTTTATGGATTCATCAATATTGTGCATTCCCATTATGACACCTGGGCCTTTAAAGTCAAATATGGTTTCTGTTGCCAGTGTGCCGTCCCTGCTCTTAAATACAAGCTCTGCCGTACCGGCACCCTCAACACGGAATTCCACATTTCTGTATATATCGCCATAAGCGTGCCTCGCAATGGTAATAGGTTTTTTCCATGTTTTTATAAAAGGCTTTACGCTTTCAACAATGATCGGCGCTCTGAAAACAGTTCCGTCAAGTATCGCTCTGATTGTACCGTTGGGGCTTTTCCACATCTGCTTGAGGTTATACTCCTCCACTCTCTGGGCATTTGGTGTAATGGTGGCACACTTAACTGCCACTCCATACTTCATAGTGGCATGCGCTGCGTCAACGGTGATCTGGTCATCAGTCTCATCTCTTTTTTTAAGGCCTAGGTCATAATACTCTGTATTAAGATCTATATAAGGCTCCAGTAAAATATCCTTAATCAACTTCCAGATAATCCTAGTCATCTCATCTCCATCCATCTCGACAAGTGGTGTATTCATTTTAATTTTTTTCATCATTATTCACTACTCCTTTATTTTTACATTTGTGCTGTCGGAACTTCTGTTCAATGCATTTCGGAAGCGTCATCCAATCATTATAACATGATTTGTAAAAAATCAAAACACTTAAGATGAGCAACCTCATACCAATTATAAATCAAAACTTCTTCAGAATGCTATAAAAAATGGTACAATACTATTGTGTATAATGAAAAGGATTTGGCGTGCAAGTTTTTTCATTTATATTACTTTAAAAGCTGCTGCCAAGGGGTGTTTTTGTGAAGGAAATAGTTAGGATGTGGAAATACGGCACTATGGTTGCGCTTACTGTATTGTGCGCAGGTATTTATATGCTGTTTCTGCTGCCTTCCAAGTCCATACCTATTATTCCTGGCATAACGGAGATAAGGCCGGCTATGCTATTTCCTGTCATATTTGGCCTTCTTTTCGGTCCCGCCGGAGCCTGGGGAGCTGCAATAGGCAACCTGGGCGGAGATTTTTTCGGCACACTCTCGCTCGGATCAATTTTTGGCTTTATCGGAAACTTTCTTTATGCATTCGTACCCTATAAGCTATGGCATCATATAAAACCCCAACATAAAGAAGACAGAGCGCCTACGATAAACTCTCCGTGGAAACTTGCACAGTTTGGCATTATAAGCTTTATTGCGAGCAGCTCCTGCGCAGTAGTAATTGCCTGGGGGCTTGATGCGCTTAAGCTGGCTGGTTTCACTCCTCTATCCGTCATTATTTTATTGAACAATGCTGTCGCAACTATGCTTTTCGGCCCAATCGTACTTCCTCCTGCATTTGCCGTCGTTAAAAAAAATGGGCTGCTTTGGACAGACGTGATGCATCCGAAGGATATTAGCAAGCCCTCTACAGACAGACTACACCCATTTATGATAACAGCAGGTTCGATCGGCGGGCTGACAGCCGGTCTGATCTCAGGTTGGTTACTGGCAGGTCAGACCATGCTTGGCCAGCAGCTCCCATCAGTTGGCGTCGGAAATCCGGCTATTTCATTTATTGTGCTGCCCTTCCTGGTAATCTTGTTCTACGGCTCTTTTAACGCATGACATTCTTTTGCCTGCCTATAAAATAGCAGAATTAAAGTATCAAGTTCTTGGCTTCTTTCCTGAACAATTTTACTGTTGAGCTGTTCACTTTCAATTAACTGGTGAAGCTCAGCTCGCATTTGATTAATGTCGGTTTTACAATGCACACGGCGCTTGTTTTTCAAGGCTAAACACCCCCAGTACAACAAAACAGGCTGACCTGTTCACTTAAGTTATCGACAAGCAATGCAAAAGTACGGACTACCCTAAAATATTTCTCAAACCCGGAATAACTTAAAACCGATTACTGCCGTTTAACCAAAATTCGAAGCAACTCAGCCAAGCTATACAACATACATTATATTACATATTAACAGAACATTCAACATAATTTCCATACTATATATATTAAAGAAAAAAGAAAAATAGAGCCTCAAGTTTCTTTACCTGTATTACCTTTAAGCGCTTGGATCTGTCTCACCCATTACCACCTCAACACGATGATAACCGCCGCTGTCTGAAAGATTTATAAATCCTTCCTTGCATGGCTTGCCATCAACTGAAATATAGACAACCCCTCTGCATACTCCATCGGGGTTTTTGACTTCAATATTGTAGCTGGCCTTTCCGGAATGGTATATAATTTCATATCTGCTCCAACTTTTTGGTATGCACGGCTCTATATAAAGCCTGTCACCATTTTTTTTAAAACCGGCTATATTCTCAAGCCCAACTTTGTAAAGCCAGCCTGCGGCTCCTGTATACCATGTCCAACCGCACCTTCCTGTATGCGGTTGCTCGCCGTATACATCTGCAGCAATAACATAGGGCTCCCCCCTATATCTTAAATATTCAATAGGCGTCCTTGTGTGGTTTATAGGATTAAGCATATGGAAAAGTTCACCTGCTTTGTCGCCCATGCCAAGTTTTGCATAGGCAAGCACCACCCAAGCCGCAGCATGGGTGTATTGACCGCCGTTTTCCCTGACGCCCGGAACGTAACTTTTTATATAGCCGGGCTCAAGCTCTCCTTTGTCGAAAGGCGGTGTCAGCAGCTTGATGATTCCCTCATTTCTGTCCAAAAGGTAATTCTGAACCGCATCCATTGCCTCCTGCATACGTTGCGGCCTGGCTACGCCTGAAATGACAGACCAGGTTTGTGAAGTGGAGTCGATTTTACACTCTGTATTCTGTGCGGAACCCAGTGGGGTTCCGTCATCAAAATAAGCCCGCCTGTACCAACTACCGTCCCACGCCTCCGTTTCTATACTCTCCAGCAATTTTTCAGCTGACTTTTTGTATTTTTCTTCTCTTGAATAATCCTTCATAAGGCTGCAAACAGGAATAAACTTATGCAGTATGCTGATCAGGAACCATCCCAGCCACACACTTTCACCCCTGCCTTTGTTGCCTACAGTGTTCATTCCGTCATTCCAATCACCGCTTCCCATAAGAGGCAAACCATGAGGCCCTGTTTCAAGGGCTCTGTCAATTGCCAGAGCACAGTGCTCGTACAAACTCGCAGACATATCAATACTAACAGGCTCCTCATATTTTTCATCCTCCCCCGGGCCAAGAATATTGCCTCCCAGAAATGATACCTGTTCCTCCAAGAGTGCATGGTCACCTGTTTTTTCTATATAATTCATTGTCACGTACGCCAGCCAGAGCAAGTCATCCGAATACCTCGATCGTATACCTTTGCCACTTTCAGCATGCCACCAGTGCTGCACATCACCTTCCTTATACTGTCTTGAAGCATGCAACAGTATCTGATTTCTGGTGAGTTCAGGCCACGTATTTACAACTGCCATACTATCCTGCAGCTGATCTCTGAAGCCGAAAGCGCCTCCCGCTTGGTAATAAGCAGATCTCGCCCATAATCTGCAGGCAATGGTCTGGTACATCAACCAGCCGTTCAGCAACATGTCCATAGAATCGTCCGGGGTATGTACCTGAATGGCTTCAAGTTTCTCTTTCCAATATTGTTTAACCCTTTCCAGCTCGTCTATTGCATTATCCGGTACTGAATAGTGCGCAGCAAGTTCAAGCGACTCCTTTATTGAGTTTGCGCATCCCAATAAAAATACAAGCGTCACCTCCTCTTCCGGTTCAAGCGAAACCCTTGCGCTTACAGCGGCGCAAGGGTCAAACCCGGCTCCGGTTATTCCCGGCAGATCTTCGTTCATCAAA
This sequence comes from uncultured Oscillospiraceae bacterium, assembly GCA_964349435.1. Classification (GTDB taxonomy): domain Bacteria; phylum Bacillota; class Clostridia; order Acetivibrionales; family DTU013; genus CAYGHY01. Next base: position 7,031 of record CAYGHY010000029.1, on the reverse strand, counting down.
ATGCGGGGTTCTCCCTGATCGTCTTCCAAACCGAAAAATGAAATTCTGTCGCCTGTGACGGTATGCTCCTTTATATTAGTGCATGTAAAAGCCACCTTCCCTTTGAATTCCTGAGAAAATTTATTTTCAACAAATAACAATCCATTATCACCTTTCCAGGTAACTATATACGGTGAGGTCAAATCATCATCTACGCCAAGCACCGGTCTGGTATAGTAAGTTATAGAAAGTTTTCTTGTCCTCCCCGTAAGGTTTTCAAGGGCAATCAGGCATATTTTTACAGGAGCGTCAATGGCTGCAAACATGGTCAGGGACTGACCGAGTCCGGAACTATTATGTTCAAAAACGCTGTAACCATGTCCATGCCTTACCGTATATGGCTCGGTATCTCCTGCGGGCATAGGGGTCATACTCCAGTGGCATTTTTCGTCCAGATCGCACACGTAGAAAACCTCTCCCTGCCGGTCCGATACCGGGTCATTGCACCATGGTGTCAACTTGTACTCACGACTGTTTTCTGCCCATGTATAGCCTCCTCCGCTCTCTGTAACAAGAAAACCGAATTTCCTCCCTGCTATGATATTTACCCATGGGGAAGGGGTATGCCGGCTGCTTTCAAGCTGTATCACATATTCCCTTCCATCGTCTGAAAATCCACCAATTCCATTGAAGAATAATAGTTTTCTTTCCGCGGTCTTATGATGTACAGAAATGGGCTGAAGTTTATCTTGTCTGTGTCTGTGTCTGTGTCTGTAGTGTCCTCCTGTCGGTATCTTTATTTCTATTGCATTTCTCGCTTTTTTTACACTGCTCTTCAATGACTCAATACTATCTTTAACAACAAGCTTTGCCGCTGTATAAAAAAGCGCTATTTGCGTGCTGTCCATAACCGCCGCATTTCTGATGTATACACCCCCGCTTTTGTCTGATAATTCTCTTGCATGGCTTGCGGCAACTGCATTTCTAACCTGATCCTTCAATGGCTGTGAATAACCTTCTTTTTTATCTAACAAAAAGACAAGATCTATTATCAATCCCTTCATTCGCCAGTATTCATGACCTTTTAACGCCCAGTATACCATGTCCAGGTCTTCATTATCATTAATCTCAACCAGTATGACAGGCAAATCACCTGATATACCAAAAGACCACAAATCCGATTGTGCTCCCGTATTTTCAAAAATGTATTCCGCATATTCCCGCTTAAGCGGGTTGGCGTAAAGTATAAATGGCACAAGATCAAGATAGAATTCAATCTCTTGAGCATTAAGTCCTAAATATCTGACCTCTAACTGGCTTCTTGTCCAGGAGAGTTCAAAGACTCTTTCGGAAGTCTTAAAATCATTATATTTTTTTGCCATTTCCAAAGCTTGCTTCCTTGTTTGGGTTACTACTACCGAATATACCGCCTTGACCGTACTTCCCGGGTTGATCCTGATGCGCCTGCGCAATGACATGACAGGATCAAGCACGGAGCCCTCGCTGTTGCTAAGGGGCCGGTCGGGTTCCAGCGATATAGGATCAGATATGTGGCGATTTCTGCCAATAAATCTCATTCGGTCAGTCTCATACTGCACATCTCCAATAGAATCCTCCCCTTCCACCGACATTGTATGCAGCAGCCACAGCGGCCTCCGGCCTTCTTTTCTATGCCTTCTTGAAGCAAGAAGGCAGCCAAGCTCCCTTAAAAACTCAGTCTTTATGAACAATTTGCTGAATGCCGGATGTGCTGCGTCATCACTAATCGGAGAAAGCACTACCTCAATATAACTTGTTAATTCAATAACTCTTGCGTGGTTGCTGTGATTTGTAACTGATATCCTCCGAACCTCCGCATTATCTTCAGGAGAGACTGCGACCTCCATATAGGTTTCAAGATTTCCGTCTCTTCTTGTAAATTCAGCTTTATCCGGCGAAAATACCACTTTGTACTTCTCAGGTTCCAACCCGGACGGATCATAGGTTGCAGGCCATACTGTATTTGAGTTTATATTCTGCACAAAAATATAGAAGCCGTTACTTTTAAAATAATCACCCGACCATCTGTTTACAGCCGAATCCCCTTCCATGCTGTAACCTGAACCGCCATCCGTGATCATAACTGAATATTCACCGTTGGAGAGTATATGGGTATTGGGAGGCAGGACTTTAGGCAGTCCAAAAATTCTGATGGCTTCACCGTCGCCTTGCTCACTTCTTCTGAAGTTAACGGCATATTCATCCTTGTATTCCTTTGTAAAGAGGACCTTTTCAGGGCTTCTTTCCTGAAGCAGCAGTTCCGCCGATTTTATAACCGGATTTGCATGAAACCGCTCCTGTAATATATTTGAATTAAAAAAATTGTTCAGCACCGCCAGAATCATTCCCTGATGGTGTGCCATAAAACTTTTGACAATGTGATACTGTTTATCCTTTTCAATCCGCGAAGGTGTAAAATCAATAGCCTCATAATATCCCCACTCGCCGTCCATACCCATTCGGTTCAGTTTCTTCAGATTTTCCACAACTGCTTCAGGTTCTATACTCAAAGCCAGCAGGGCAGCATATGGCGACGTGACCGTATCATTGGCAAGCCCTCTCTTCAGTCCCAGTTCCGGCACGCCAAATGCCTTATATTGGTAGCTCAGATTATAATCCAGAGCACTGTAGCCGGATTCAGAAATACCCCATGGTATTTGACGCTGTTTGCCATATTTTCTCTGTGCCTTAATAACAAATGAATATGTTTCATGAAATATGGTGTTCTCATAATTACGCATGATTATCAAAGGCATCAAGTATTCAAACATTGTTCCTGTCCATGACACAAGCCCTTTGCTCCCGTCTGCCACAGTTAGTTTCCTGCCAAGCCGTATCCAGTTCCTGCGATCTACTTCGCCACGGGCTATGGCAATATAACTTGCCTGTCTGGCCTCAGAGGCCAGCAAGTCGTAATATGATTTTCCAGGGTGTCCGTCCTCCACATTAAAGCCAATTGAGAAAAGCAGCCTCTTATTGTCAAAAAGCGATGAAAATTCCGTTGCATCAACAAGCCCTGTTATCCTGCTTATTAATTCGATATACTTGTTCTTGCAGTCCTCAACTTTATCACACGCCAGTTTGAACTGACATAGCTGTGCTTCCAGCTTCTCACTTTTTTTATTTGGGTTCTGTATATCCAGTGCGCCTGTCAGAAGCTTGACTGTTGTCTGATAGCGCTTTGACAATTCTTCCATTGTGCCGGACTGGAGCAAGCTTTTTGCCAGTTCGGCATCCAATTCTTCAATTCCGCTGAGCATGTCAGGCTGTGCTATGGCAGGATAAAATGCGCGTAATTCCCGCAAAAACTGTTCTACCATTTCTGTCAGCTTCATTCTCCAACTGCGTATATTGTATTGAGTAGTAAAATTTTGAGACTTTAACCATGTATTAAGCTCTTGCAGTACGAAAGCCCACTTTTTTAGATTCATACTTTTGTCTGATGTCAATTCCGTCAGAAGCTGCCACATTCTATTATCAACACTTGTGCCCGCCTCTTCATGCATTAATGCCAATGTATCCTTCAGTCCCAGCGCCATCGCAGGCTGTGTAATCTGCTTATTCAGGTACTCCTCAAGACCCTCCCCTACAGTTATCATATAACCCACCAGATTACCACTGTCCACAGTCGATACATATAAAGGCCGGAGTGTATCAAGTGTGTTTGTGCTATACCAGTTGTAAAAATGGCCTTTCCACTTTTTTAATTTTTCCATCGTAGTGAGAATTTTATCAAATCTGTCACCCATCTCACTCATTCCAATATAGCCCATATCGCAGGCAGTAAGCACAGAAACTATCATCAGCCCGATGTTGGTGGGGGATGTTCTATGTGCGATGCCTCTGGGAGGATCTTCCTGGTAGTTATCAGGCGGCAGATAATTTTCACTTTCAACAGCAAAATCCTCAAAATACTTCCAGGTTTTTCTAGCTATTCTCCTTAACATTGACAAATCGCTTTCATATAACCGGCTCTGCCTATTCATATAAGGCCTGCTAATCCAGTAAGCTGCCAATGGCGCCGCCAGCCATAGCGCTGTAACTGAAACTGCTCCAAAAAGGTTTACACCGGAACTGCTCAATGCCAGTAAAAACGCAGCGAGAGCTGAAGGAATGGTGAACCACATTTTCCTGAAAAAACTACCGGGATTATTCTTAATACTTGCTTCTACATCTGCAGCGGTCACCCATTCCAACATGTTCCTATGAGTAAAGTATACTCTGATAACGGTGCGAATGGCGGCATCAAGCATAAGATATGACTGATACGGCATAAACATGAATAGCAGAAGCGACTGATAGAAAGCTGCCTTAATTCCGGTAATTGCCGTTGAATTGTTTTTGCCGGGCTTGAATCGCACACTGCCGGCCAATAAAGAATTCAAAAATCCGGTAGTCAGAGGTGAAATCGTAACGAGTATTGTAAATCCTATCCATACATGATTTTTACCCGGCAGCAGAGCTATGCCTGAAAATAATAACAACAGCAACGAAGGGTGGAGAAGACTCCGTCGCAAATTATCAATAATCTTCCATTTTGATAAGCCGGAAAGTCTGTTTTCAATCTTCCTGCCCTCTCTGTTACGCACTCTTCCCGCCAGCCACGGCAATAGCTGCCAGTCGCCCCTTACCCACCTGTGTTGTCTTGCTGCATAGGAGTTATAACCTGCAGGGTAGCCGTCCACCAGTTCAATGTCGCTGACAAGCCCCGCACGCAGATGGCATCCCTCAATCAGGTCGTGGCTGAGCACTGTATTTTCGGGAATCATATCTTCAAGCACTCTGCGGAATATATCAATTTCGTAAATACCCTTTCCGGCGAATATTCCCTCATCAAAAATATCCTGATACACATCTGATACAGCAGTAGTATATGGGTCAATACCGCCCTGGCCTGCAAATATTTTTGTAAAAATGGAACGGTTTGCAGCTGGTATGCTTATGTTAATCCTTGGCTGCAGCAGTCCATGTCCCTCTCTTACAAGACCTGTTTCATCATCAATAACCGCTCTATTCAAAGGGTGTGCTATTGTTCCTATCAGCCTTTTCGCAGCACCCATGGGAAGGTTTGTATCAGCGTCAAGAGTAATAACATATTTTATAAGCGGAAGCTGAGAAATATCTCCTATTATCGTACTGAAGCCAGTGATGGCGGAGCCCCTTAAAAGCCTGTTGAATTCAACAATAGCACCTCTTTTTCGCTCCCAGCCCATCCATCTGTCCTGCGCCTTATTATAAAGCCTTTTGCGATGCATATAGTAAAATATGTCCGGACCATCCGGAGAATATTTTTGATTAAGCTCACGAATGCCCTCAGAGGCTGCCCATATGATCTTGTCATCGGCAGTCTGCTCCGCCGAATCTGCATCCTTAAAATCTCCAACCAGTGCAAAGAAAAGATTTTTTTCCCGGCTCCCCAGGTAATAGACCTCCAGTTGTAATAGCAGTTCCCTTGCGCGAGCTGAACTGGTCAGAAGGGTGGGAATGACAACAAACGAGGCAAACTCCGTAGGTACTCCCTCTTTAAGCTCCAGCTTTGGCAGCATAGTCGGCCTGAAAATATGGCTTAAAGCGTTATTCACCAGATTTAATGCAAATTCGCTGCAGGGAATTATCACCAACAGTGCTGTAAGGATGGACCAGATTATTGGGTTTGAATTGCTGTGGAAATATGCATAATATGTCAGAAATGATACTGCAAAAATAGTAAAAAAGGTTGTCAGCCCGGGATACAAAAGCATTGGTTTGCCAGTAGGTGAGAAAGTAGGCCTCCATCGTTTCTTTATCAATTCGCCAAGCATACACAAGAGCAACTTGCGCCCTCTTCCAACCAGATAATAACCGACATGATCTTGCGGAGACTTGCTATTGCCGGATTTGGCACACTCCACCAACCTGTCTGCAATATTTATCTCCGATGTTCCATAGGCTCTCGCAAGCTTCTCAACCTCATGTCTGTAATGATCCCTGGATTCAAAATCCATAAGCGCATATATGCCGCAGGGATCCTGCCTTAGGATGTGTTCAACCTTGCTTAGTGACTCGAACATGTCTGCCCAGTCCATATCCGATATAAGCCGAAGTCCTGTGATGGAATTACCGATGGATACCTGCATCGCAGCCTGCAGTTGGTGTTCGAGGCCAGTAATTGCAGCTGTTGAGGTATGGTCTGAACGAAGCTGCATATCCAACAGCGCAGTTACAGTAGACAGAGATCTGCCATTCTTGCGCAGCTTCCGCAGTAAATGTTCAACAAACGACGGCGCGATCTCTTCCATTTTATTAAGATGCTCGTTCAGTGCTGCATCTATCTGTTTCTCATCCAACTCACGGAAAGCAATATATGTCACAAGGCTTTCGGCTCTATGCCATTCGAGGCGGGATGAATGAATCCTGTCACATATATTCCGAATACTCTCTACCAGGGCAATACGCAGCATGAGCGGTATTGCCCAAAGCTCTCCCATTGAAAGCAGCACCTGTGATTGATATGCATCAATAAAACCTGTAATTGTTTTCTCATCAATGCATCCATCAGAATGAGCCACCATCTCAAGTGCAATGGCATATACCCTCGGATAACCTTTCAGATAGCCTCTTTTAAGTACCGGAAGCTTTGAATAATGTCCTCTGGACAGGTTCTTTCTTATCAGCTTGACCTGTTCCTCAATAATGTAAAAATTATCTAGCAGCCACTCTGCAGCCGGAGCCGTCGGGAATGTTTCCTTGATGTCCGTATTAAGAGCTCTGTACACTCCTGTGATGAAGCTATAGTTGTCATTAAGCCTGCGTATCAGCCAATGAATACTTTTTGCCGACTTCCCCACAGGGTGATTCCTTGCAATTTCGATTGCATGCTTCTGCAACTCTTCCGGCGCCAGCACGTTGTCCCTTGCTTCGACACAGCGCTCCTGTCTACTCGACGATAGTGCTGTAAGCAAATAAACAATTAAGCCGCCCAGAACGAAATATGTTGCCACAATTAATAAATTCATTAAAAAATATCACCATTC
>CAYGHY010000028.1:13082-20065 GCA_964349435.1 uncultured Oscillospiraceae bacterium | reverse complement strand
TCATATCCTTGCCCCCACCCCCCCCATACATACATACATACATACATACATCTTAGCTGATCTTTATATATCCTCGCTGCACACGATATATCCTCGCTGCGCACGATATATCCTCGCTGCGCACCTGGAGTGACTATAGTGGTCGACCATAATAGGCGGGGCATAACCTGAATTAGGGTACACCCTATGTCACACGTCTCATCCATCAGAAATACAAAGAGAGAAATATCATGAAATCAGACAAAACATACACATGTGCTCAAATCAAAGTGATTCAGTCCAACGTAAGGACTTACCTCAAGGAAGAGGCTGTTCCACGATTCGCAGATGGCATAATGAAGATTAAAAGTCTTTCTAATGAACAGAAGATGGCAGCTATTAAGGTTGCCAAGAGTGCAGACCCTAATAAGCTAGGTGTCTTGTACTCCCTGTTGGGCAAGGCTGCCCAGCAGAGATACATAGAAGAGATCATGTCCATGTGGTAATAACATGGAATGGGAGTGATGCATAGCATCACTCTCCATATGTGCATTCATCATAGTGTGCATATGGAGGGAATTCCCCCTCTGTGCTTAACCATAAGGAGGTTATATGGAAGCACTTCTCGCATTGGTCGTTGCTCTTGGTGCCATTCGTGGCATCCAGGAAAAGAAGAAAAAGACAAGCAGAGAAGAGCAGGCTAAGAAGCTTGCTCTATGGAAGCAACGACAGAAAGAATAAACCTCTTGGGGAGTAGAAATACTCCCCATTCTTTTATATGAGCATTGATTCAGTGTTTACATAAAAGAATTTTGGAATCGTCTCCTGTTCCCCGATTTTCAAACAAAGCCAAGGAGGCTAGTGTATGACACACGATAAAACGTCACTGCAGTACCGTCATGACACAGTAGAAGCTATCCTGCTGGAGGTCCGCAAGGGCCGAAAGCAGAATGGCGAAAGCCGTGTTGTTCTGGAGGAGGCCATCCTGGCCGACTTCTTAAACCCAGATGTGGACCTGATAAACATCAGGTGTGCATCCTTGCTGCTGTCAAAGGCAGCTAGAAAGAGGTTAGGACTGTAGGCCAATTAGAGGGGTGGAAACACCCCTCTTCTCTTTTTATGTGCATTTAATGAGTGTGCATACAAAGGGAGCAATCTCTTGCAAAAAACGGTTATCTCCATACCGTCACGTTTTTTTAACGCAGAAAGGAGATCGTTATGACACACGTAAATGTCACACTTACCCAGTCACAAATCACTGAGTTCGCCAATGAGGAGTTTTCCTTGTTAATGGATGATGTGGACGGGACTACGATGGATAAGCTGCCTTTAATCCTCGAGGAACTCAAAAGGAACCTCGAGGGCCAAAAAACTCGACTCTATCTTAGAAGTCTAGCTGCCCTCTCATTGGCTAAACAAGCCAGTGAAGGTAGTGATGACATCGATGATGGATTCCTGGTCTATGAGGTGTCTGAGGTCATCACCCGTATAAAAGAATTGGGTAAGTGAAACCTGAAGGGGGCTTAGGCCCCCTTCTTTTTTTTCTTTGTATTAAAGTGGAGTAGATCATGAGTACGATGAGAGAGCGCTTGGTAGATGCCCTTGCTGCGGCTGATGCACTTGGTGTAGGACGGCAGGTAAAAATAGAGGCAAATGCAATGGAGCTTAGAAGGTATCTTTCTGAGCACCCGAAGTGGACATCGATTACCTTGGCAAGGGGAACGGAGGCATACAGCAATAGTAATCAAACTGTATGGGTCATAAAACGGGGGAATTCCCCGTTTATGATAGGCAGGGAATACTAGACACCTAGGGGGCTTCGGCCCCCTTTCTTTTTGTTTAAAAAGAACAAGGACGAGGTGTTCTATGATTACTAGAAGTGAGCATGGGCGTAAATGTTCATGCGTGATAGGTGAACGGACTATTAGGGTTACAGCCCCTCTTATAGTCCTAGGCGACAGGGCTGAAACCAGCAATCCAAAGGAGGTGATTGCACTTGATGAGAAAGACGACACGGATCAGTCATGGAGTGCCACCAGCCATGGTGATGTTCGAAGACCATTAAGTTGGTAACACTGGCACCGAACAAAGCATACACAAAAAGGCCAATACGTTTTGGTTTTTCTGTGTACGTTTTTTCCTAACAAACAGACTAGGAGGTCTGCCATGAACACTAACACTACAATCATTAATCCCACAAACACCACCATCCGTCAGGATGAGGGTGTTACGGTATTTAAGGTAGGGAACTACGGTTCCCTCCTCAAGTCACAGCTGGTCGTCCTTCGCAAGAAGGACCGGCGGGGGATTACCCCTGCCTCCATCAGGGGGCTCATTGAGCTTCCCTTCGGTATGACAATAGCCGGGAGTGATAAGTGGGCTATGATGCCCACATCCAGGAAGTGGGAGGAAGCATACGTCCGACTGGCAATCGCCAGTCAGGCTACTGGGCTTCCGATATCTGCCCTGCTTGAAGGGCTTCGTAAAGCCCATAAGGTGGTCCTGGGAACAACGATCAATAGCATGGGCAAGATGGTATTTATTGTTGGGAACTCCAGCATAGGAGTCCTGAACGAAAAGCTCCAGAGGGGGTTCTGCTCGGCACAACCTCCAAAGCCTTCCCCATTTGGGGAGGTCGTTGGGAATTATGCTGTGTCCCGCAAGGACATCTGTTTGACGCCGATGGATGTACTCCTAAAACAGGCAGAAACATCCAGAGTCCTATCCTTTGAGAAGCCCAACAAACTGGCTGCTCGGCTTATAAAGCTGGGCACTGAAAAGCAAGAAGATTCTGTATACATCGGCAAGAGGGATCTGTTCCTGGTGTCCAATGATCTTCAGGGTCAGGATCTTCCAGACGGCATCATCAGGATGCTGTCTCTTGGAACCATCTGGGTAAGTCGTGAAGAATTCAGGAAGATGGGTCACATTAGGACCATTCCTGTTAAGGGGGTAACGGCACCACTGCCAGCCTCTATTGGTCAACTCTCCATGAATGAGTGGATCGTTGGTCCAAACTCCTGGAAGTCAAAGATCAACGGGATTCTCTTTACTAATCTAGGAATGTCTCACGTGGAGATTTCCAAGATGACTGAGGAGGAAGCGAGGTCGATGCTTCGTCCATTCCTTACTACGGTAACAATAGGGGGGTATACAGTTAATGCCTATAAGATCTCTGTTGATTGTTATGGGACTAACTTCTTCTCGCTCTATGGGCTTGATGGAGTGGAGGACGAGGATTCAGAAGAAGAGATGACTCCCTCTGCCATAAAGGCTAAAAAGCGCGGCATCTATGGTCAGTTGCTGGCCAATGTGTCTGAGTTCGGCTTGACTGGTAATGTGTTTGACCTGAATGCCGAAGTACGGAGCCTGATCGACAACAAGACATTGGGGCGTAAGCCTCGCACTGTGAGCATCACGTCTGCTGAGATTCAGCAAGTTGAGATTTCTCACGGTCCAGAAGTTGTCCGGGAATACATTGAGTCCATGATGACCCGGGGGAACATCAAGAGCAAGGCATTCCTGTTCGAGAATACCAGCTCGATGAAGCATGTCACAGGCAGCAAGGTATTGGAGTGGGGGTACAAATACTTCAAAGGCGAGGCTCATACCATTGCAGTCCCATTCAGCTTCGGAGATTTCATCAACGCTCTGATGGATAGGCTTGACGGCAAGGGGTTCGTAGTAGATCACAATGGCTACGAGTTCATTATCCCAAGCATCCCTAAGTTGTATCCAACTGATGACTGCTTAGTCGATGACGTACCGTTCGGGTTGGCGATCCTTGTCAAGCTGCTTGCTTCACTGAGAAACACAAACACCCAATGGTTGCGGAAGCATTGTGCTCACACTCTGGAAATCAACTCGTACTACGGGAACAAGATCCAGGAGATGAAGGTGCCGGGTGCTTATCTGCCAGCAGTTAGTGGATTCTGGCTGAAGGATCATGAGGTAACATCATTCGGCGATCCATGGGGCAAAGTGACAGCAGCTAAGTTGCCGATCTTGTTCGACCAAGCAGTAACAGCACTAAAGAATACGGATAAGCACATCCCGTACTCTAATGATGAGCTGGATGATTATCGTGACAGTTTCCAATATTCCTGCTTCGTGTCTCAGGAGTTCTTTACTGAGCAGCAGAATGACGGAGATGGCGACTTGATCAAGATTACAAAGCGGGTTCCTGCTATCCCGTACTGGGGTGGACAGGTAGCGTTCTCACGCAAGCAAGTCGAGGAGTATGTATCTGGTGAGCTGGAACTGAGACTTAAGCTTGCCAGGTACAGCGAGATGCCTCTTACTGCTCTTGGAGAGGGTAGCCTGACTGCGCTAAAAGCCAAAGAGGATGTCGCCAAGATGGCTGCTAACTCGTACAAGGTCAAAGCATTGATGTCTAGGTATATCCGGTCTGGGTCAACAAATAAGAAGTTGATCGAGATGGCATCGGTTATTGCTGAAGCGTCCGCATACATCGTTCAGAATGAGTCAATGCGTGCGGTTAAGCATGATGGCATCAAGGACATGTATGAGCTTGTCAAGTGCCAAAACCCAGAGTCTGAGCTGTTTGCTGGGTATGAGTCATTCCGTAGAGCGTGGTCCAAGATCATTAAGGACTACTTCGGAATTGATTATTCCCATGATGACGTTACGTTCATCAGGTTGGTGGATGACATGCTGTCTCAGAAGTTTGGTGGCCTTGGCATTAATGGTTATGGTGCCAAGAAGCTTGCCGATCATCTGAGCGCCAAGGAAGGGATCAATGTCATCTTCTCCTTGATGCAGAAGGGACACATCCGCACACTCAAAGCTGCATCTCAGAAGTGGTTCTCTGATGGTGCACTCAAAGTGCTGTCATGCGCTCTAACAAAACCTCACCTTAACTTTGCTTTTAGTGGCAAGGTTTCAGACGTTATTGATGACTGTAAGGCAACGGATTGCTTTACGCATTTCATGAAGCGTCTCAAGGAAGAGTACTTCGCGATGACGTATGAGGCGGCGAAGCAGCAGGATGATACATATGACTACGAGGTCATTGTTCCTGCAGAGTGGAGAGTGTCTTCTCCAGAGGAACTTACCACCTCTGAGATCCGCTCACTGCGGAATGAAACAAGGGACGCATCTAGGTTGTTCTAATAGCAGCCTAGGCCACAAGGATGTGGCATCACCTTTTCAATTCAATTCTTTTTTAAATTAAGTACCTGGAGGTACACAATGAACACTCCAACAACACAACAATTGAATATCTCTAAGCTGGCTATGGCCAGCTTCATCGAAGGAAACCCAGAAGTGATGCGTAAGCATTACACCTGGGCCCTTACGGGGTTTACATGTTTTTCAGAGGTGCCTAGAGTTCCAGAGGCCATAGAACTTCTGGGAAGTCTTGACATGGACCATTTCAACATGGCGTTCAATAATCACATCGAATGGCTACTGAATGACCACGGCATTTCTGAATTAGATATGCCTGAGGTCTACATGGCAGCAGGAAAGAAAAACCCCAAGAGGGTTCTAATGTTGACCATGCCCTATCAAGGGTACAGTCCTGACCCGGACGTTCAGTCCGACTACCTCCCCATGACAGGGGAAATAGAAGTAGAGGAATGGAAGGAGCTAACTGAGATCCTGAATTCCCTGGCCTGGTATTCTGAAAACCGGGTTCCGCAGCTTAATCTGTTCTGATCCATCTAGGCCACAAGGATGTGGCCTTCTGTTCTCATTTTATTATTACATTAGCAATATTGGAGAAATCACATGAACACACAGCAATTTAAAGACGTAAAGTATCTCACTACATTTAATACCGAATTTTTTGAGGTAGTGCTGGAGCTTAAGGGTAATAAGTTCTGGGTATCAGCAGGAAGGGGACATTGGATTATGGTAATCGACATGAACACCGACCTAGAGGTTGATGATCCGTGTAGAATTCCGCTTATTTACATCAGGGATGCCTCAAAAGATGAGGCTGCAAATTTAGATTCTGAGTGGTATGCGGATATGGACAAGTTCGATCCGTTCTACTAACTCCGTCCCAAGACCGCGCTACTGGGATCTTTCGTCTCCGTAGTGCGGTTTTTAGTTGATAGAGATGGGGGCATACTGCTTCGTCGCGATAGGGATCGTGATGTGGCGGGTATGTCCAACGACTGCGGTGCTTTGGTAATGCCAGCACTCCGTGGTTAGTCAGATGTCTGGTTCCTCTCCGCCCAGGAGATTGTGCCCAGAACAAGTTGATAGAGATGGGGGCGAGGTAGCTCCCCGAAATGCCGCATAGCCTTGCGGTTTGTTTGATGCACGAATATAGGAGGCCTATCATGGCTACGAAACAGGAATTGGCGACACAGGTCGCGAAATTGGAGGCCACTAACGTCACGTTGGTGGGTTATGGACAGGAGCTGGAGCAGCAGATCGTGCGCCTCCAGGCAGAGGTGGCGTCGCTCCGCAAGGAGCTTGGCAGTCGTCCACAGGGGCGCTCTGCCCCGCCGTCTGACGGGCGCTTTAAGACAGCCTCGGAAGCCCAAGCGTGGGCGAAGTCCGAGGCGGTACGCACCGGGAAGTGCGTTCGGGTCCCCGCCTGGGGATAGAGTGCGCGAGCATTAAGGTAATGGGCATCACATACGTGTGGTGTCCATTGATTAGTGTTCGTGTGTCTCGCTGGAAAGATAGGGGGCTAAGGATGGCTCCCGGTTCCTATGTATGGCTCACACACTCCGTAGCGGGTGTTGTGGTATGCCTTGCACAAAAGATTATTCCTCTCCGCCCAGCGTGGAGCGGGAAAACAAGTTGATAGAGATGGGGGAGTGATTCCTCTTGTTCTCGTCGAAGGGAATGCGGCCATTGTGTTGCCATTCCCATCTGCCGAACCCATAGCTACCCGGGGTTGGCAGATTATAGTACGGGGCTCTTCATATCCATTCCGCGGTGGGTGTGTCGTAAATGTTTGCGGTGAGTCAACGGGAGTGCCTTCTGGCCCGCTTGGCAAGAAATGGAGTGAAGGTCGCATGAAT
>CAYGHY010000028.1:0-12982 GCA_964349435.1 uncultured Oscillospiraceae bacterium | reverse complement strand
TGATGCCATGTGCGCAAGTTGATGCACATGAGATCGATTTTTTCCAAACAATGCACGGAGGTGCACCATGACACAGACACAACAGCTCAACCCTCTGATCAATTGGGACCATAGCGACAAAGATCCTATGTCTATTGACGATTTGGCGTATAACGTTGCCAACATGGCGCAGCAAGACTGTGCTATTAGCGTAGATGGCCCCATGGTGTGGGTATCATTGCGTGATCCAGCGTCCGGTGTAATCTCGTATTACCCGCTGATTCCTGAATGCCCTGGAAGCAAGGCAATGCGACTGGTGGGGAAAGCCCCTCCTGGAATTTCTTCGTGGTATCTCGAAGACGCCACCAGGGTCGCGCTTGAAGCCCAGGTCGCGAAACTCGACTAACCAAGAACAGGCAATAGGGTGTTCATGCCCTATTGTCTAGGAGGCTACCATGAACGATAAAGAATTGGAAATCAAAGCTCCATTGTTCCACTACATGGTGGAGCTGGTAGTCTGGCTGTGGAAGCAGCCATTTCACGGCATTGCAGTAATCCTTGGGGTTGCTGTATTGATTACTTCTGTAGTGAGGATGTTCTCATGAATAGAATGTTCTTTTTCCTTCGAAAGGCTGACGAGAATTACAACCTCGTCGGAGCCTATTCAGGCTTGGCGGCTAATCACGGAGTCCAGATACGGATCGATCCAGATGGCGAAGTCGGATCCTCTGGCGTTGCTAGAGTCGTCAATACACAGGACGATGTGGCTGTCCTGGTGGCGGATGAAGACCTTAGTGATGAGGTCATTGCTGCTACTGGATTCGAGTACAGTGACGTACACTACGAGAGCTTAGACCACTTAGCCTCTATTGTTCAGGGGGTATGTGGGGATGAGGCAATCCTTGTAGTTGTGGAGGAGTTATGAACAAGGCCGTGAAAGTATTCTGCGGTGGATCAATAAAGATCCAGACTTTACCAGATGAGGCCAAGGAGTCCCTATCTAGGATAATGGAACAAGGTTTCACTGTTCTGGTTGGGGATGCCCCTGGTGTTGACTCCCTTATTCAGAAGTATCTCATTGATCATGAGTATGAGAATGTGGTCGTTTATCACATGTCTCGGAAGATGAGGTACTGTTTGGATAAGGAGTGGGTTAAGAAACCGGTTGCCAATACTGGTGGTAGAACAGCGTTTACTGCTAAAGATGTGGTCATGAGTGGTGACTGTGATTATGGCTTGTTTGTTTGGGATGGTGCAAGCAAGGGCACTGCTGAGAACATGGACAGACTCAAGTCCATGAGTAAGCAGTTTAGATTATTCCGTGTTTGACGAACAATAGGGGCCAGCGATGGTCCCTTGAGGAGTGGATCCAATGTGTCGATGAGCAAGACCTGTAGAGTGGTAGCAATAGCACCCTTTCTACTCCGTCCATCGATCCCACTCCGTCCCTTGGTGAGCCTTGCACAACCCGTCTCCGCCCAGCGAATGTCAAGCTCTGATAGTTCGTTGTTATCGCGCTTCGCGAAAGATGTCGGAATCAGGGAGTCGTGCTTCGCATTGTCTTATGTCTAGCCGAGAGCAAGCTTGCGTAGCTTGTTTGGACAGTGCTAGCACAGACAAGACCTCAAACATAAAAAATGAGGGAATTTTGGATCGGTTTTGTTTCATATTCACAGGGAGTTAGAGATGACTCCTCCCTGTGCCTTTTATTCATGATTGGAGGGTAGTGCGCATGAATAGATTACCCGCCAAAAAGTCGGGGTGTGGAAACCTAGTCACGGCAGTTCTGTCGAGACATAAAGGTGATAACCTCATGGTAGATGAGGTTGCAGAGGAAGCAGGAACATACTTTGGTCTATCCGAAAAGTTCGCTGGCAAAAAACAGCCACTGAAGAACATTCGGATACCAGATAAGGCATTTGAGTCCTGCAAAAAGGCATTTAATTCGACTGGTCGTATTGAGTACATTGACGTGCTCAATGCAGCAATAACCCTTGTGGAGAAGGTAGAACCTGATTCACGAGAATTGGCAATTTTGATAAACGAGAAGGAGGCCATTATGGCTAGCGTAGATGTAAACACAAAAGCACAGACTCCGGCTGAAAAGTTCAAAGAAATGTTCGAAGCATGGATCCTTAATCCATCAGAAAGACCTGAGGACTGCATCAGTTATCATTCGTCGATGACAGGTGAAGATCTCGAGGCTATTGATTGGTTCCTTGACAGTCATGAAAATGTGCGCCTTGTTGGTGTATACACCCGAGCATATAGCCGGTTTCTCTCTGACACCTTGCTAGACAAGGCATCGAGCGAACAACGCAGTGAAATCATCAAAAAGGGGTGGCTGTACTACTTCATTAAGTGGGCCAGTGTTGCAATCGCTGCTATCCCAAATGCAGTTATCGCGATCTGGAAATGGATCTTATCCATGCGAGGTCAATGGGAGCAAGCAGAAACCCTCTCCGACAAGGCCATCATGATTGGCAAGAATCTCATCGGATGGGAACTCGCAAAATGTATGTACGTCGGTGTTATTGGTTGCCATCTTGAAAGCAACTTATCAAACACCAGCGATCCAGTATCTGCCATTAAGTCAGCAATGGCAAACTAACTCCATCATCAGGAACTGGGGATTGCACGATCATTCGTGCAAGACCCAAGTTGATAGAGATGGGGGGCAGTGTTTACCTATATACATCTGTTGTATATAAGTGAGCATTGAGCTCATTCAATCCGCCCAATTTTGGGTACATTTCGTAATTTGACAAAAGGAGACATATCATGTCTATTCAAGGTGTTGCTTTTCGTATTCCTACAACCGCAGCTGACGCATACGCTTGCGTGATCGACGGAAGACGTTTTATGGTTATGCCATTGGGCCTTCCTAACTTCCAGAATGATCGCTATCCATTGACGAAAGTCTTGGTGGCAGTGCCTGCTGGTGCTCAGGAGCAACTGAAAATGTTCCTGAAGCACAAGGAATTCAATTCCACAGCCATCACAGGAGGGGTTCCGAAATCTCTCCGTTTGCCAATACGTGGTACGCAGGGCTTCGCTGCCCAGCAGAGTGCGTATAAGGTGTACAGAGCTGCGATGGACGAACTTCGTGGCGAAGAGGGTGCTGGCAAAGAGCGTGCTCGTGTGGTCAAGGACTACTACAGCGTGCTGAACGCCATCCCTGAGGAAGAAATGCCGTTCACTACGGTGGTGGTACTCTCAACGTTTACTCCTCAATTGGCAGCAATGCCAAACATGAGGACAACGAACGAAGCGTGGACACGGCTGTCTCAGCTTAAACTCTCGTCACCCGTAGAGTTTACTGGCATTTGCCAGTTGTCTTTGGCCACCAAGCAAGGTGGTGATAGCTGGAACTACGGTCGTAAAACCTTCGAGAGCGGGGCCACTGGGCGTACATTCGCAGCATTGTATGAAGGTACGAAGATTCATGTACGAATCTTGGCAACCAAAGGTGGTTATGATCGCATCTCTACGATGGAGCAGGCGATCACTGATAGTGATGGCGAATTGTTGGTGTCTGGCGATGTGTCCATGTCGAATGTCGACGGGCATCAAACCCTGGTTGTTCTGGTTAAAACCTATCGTAAACTGAAGGTCACTAGTGCACCAATGGTGGATATCGGAGAGTTTGAGGATACCGACTTCGGTATCAGCGACGGTGACACCGATGATCTTGGCAATACTGTCAAAGCCACGTTGGATCAAACAGATCCTGAGGCTGAAGAAACTGCTGAAGAAGCGGCTGAAGGCGATGCCGATGCGTCAGACGAAGACGACATCCCGTTCTAACCACAACAAGTGGGCTACTCAGATCATTCTGGGTAGCTCCCTAGAGGCTCCGACTGTATGCATGTCTATTCGTGCATACACTGGGAACTTCTCCCATATTATATAATACTACGACACTGGAGGTGTCTTATGAAACTGAACATGATTGTTAACGGCACAGCATTGGTAACTTACAACTTCGGCGAAATGACTCGTGAAGATCTCGCGACTGTACGCATCTATCTTGAAAAGGCATACAAATTTGGATTCAGCGCTGGCCTCAAATTTGGCACTGGCCTCATGGCTGCGTTACCAGTTGTTACCCAGGCGATGAATCCAGTAATCGCTGGACTAAAGGACGACGTTACAGGCATTAAGAAATTCATTAATGAATCTGTCAAGTTGTTGCCAGCCATGGAACCAACAGTCCATGTCAACAATGATGCGATCACTGGCGATGGTGAATTTGCGGTAACGGGCAAGGCCGTGGCAGAGAGCTTCGCTGCTGTTGAGGTGGCTGTCAAGGAAGCCATGTCTAGCCAGGAAATGCTGGAAGATGTTACGACGCGCTTGATTGGTATGTGCATTGATCAGTTCTCTATTGAGCTGGAGCTCAACGACGAAGAGCACGACGTAGTATCTTTGTCTTGGTGGAAACGCATGATGGTGAAACACAAGACTGGTATTGATATTGCGTATGAAACAGCCTTCTACCCAAGTGAAGACGAAACAGACAAGCCTGTACATCTGTACGTTGTTGAACTGCCAGTGTTTGTTCCAAACCTGTACTTGTCATTGATTAGCATCCTTCCGTCAATGGCTGAAGTGTACAAGATCATCGCAGCATACGACCGCAGTGTGACAGCCTTCATGAAGAAGGACGACTCCTTTGACTTCATTGGCAAAGTGAAGACTGACTTCAAGAAAAAGCTGCTCAATATGCTCAACGCATAATCGTCCTTAACGGGGGGGGGGTACCATCTGGTGCCCCCTTTGGCAATTGGAGGTTCTAATGGTCATGATCATAACAGCGAGTATATTCGTATCTCTCGCTTATCTCACGACGTTGTGGAAACTGAGCCCCTATTGGTATGAAATTACATTAGGATACGATGGAATAGTTGACCTTATTTTTGGGTCTTCAATGACATTATTGTTCGCAATGTCTCCTAGTTTCATTGCCCTTATGACTGGTGCCACTACTGGACTAATCTTTGGATTGGTTCTGATGGGTGCTAAACAGGTCAATGGGTATCGGAAAATTGGTATCAATAGGGCAGGGTATAAGGTGTCTTTCTTTACGACATTTTATCCAGCAACAGAGACCTACGAAACTTTGGCAATCAAGTGCTTTTCCTTTGTCGGAATTAGTACGAAAATTGCCACATCGGCAATGTGGAAATCATTTAAAGGGAAACAGGTGGTAGTACCATGAAAAATGCGAATCAACTAAGCTTTGGAGCTTATGTAATTGCTGCAATAGCAGTGACGGGTAATTGGGCATATCGCCAATTCCTAACAGATGGAACAGGAAACCTCTCCTATGGGTCGATATTCTTATCGACGATGGGGATCACGCTCCTTGTCATGAATCCAGAGCTGTTTATGCCAGCACTCCTGCTTGGATCATTAGCGTTCGTAATACAGCGATTCTTTGTGCGAGTTCCCAGTGTAAGCAATTACACATTTGGTGCATCACGTTCAACTGGATTCTCTGGGAGGATTTATGATCATCAACCCGCATAAGCTAAAAGCTTTATATCTGCGACTTGTCAATGAGACTCCAAAGGAGAGCCGGTGGGGATGGAAACTTGAGGATGACACTCTCCTCCTCAATGTAATCTCTTCGCTTGAACAGAAGGATACGTACTCTGGCGACATAATAGTCGTCAAGGACGGTGAATTCTGGACACCATGTATCCACCTAGACGAAAGCACGGTCAATATGCTGAACCCATACGAAGTGATATTTCGTATGTTTCAGGAAATGTTGATAAAGTTTAACCTTCCATACATTTATGTTGGAGCCGTCCGAAAGGACGTTCGACTGGTGCGACAACTTGTCGAATATCCACGGGCAAGTGAAAACGCAAATCATGCGATCCGTGACGAGCAAACGTATAGAATCCTCTTTAATGAGGTATTCATCTCGGAAAACGAAGATGACCAATCCGACGAAGAGGGAGAGAGTGTCTACTCTACACGTTTCAATATCCTCTATGCCCTCAAATCATCACCTACGGCTAAACAGCAAGCCGACATGGTTGAGAACCTTCCGATAATATCCTTCACGGAAACATCCTTGAGCAAAGGACGAGTCACCCTTAAGACCAAAAAGGGGGAATTCTTCTCAGCTCCTGGAACGGTGCAGAACGCAAAGGGATTAAGGACAATCTTCGTTGACAAACCCAACCTTCCTGCTCGGTGCAAGACCGCAGTTCTGAATCCATCAATTACGATCCCATACGGGGATAAACCATTAGTTCGTTAACAGATACAAAGGGATGCTTGGATGCATCCCTGGGAGAGAACCTATGAACCTCAAAAACTGTTTCACTATCTTTTGTCCAATCGACGAAGAATACGAAGGTCGATTTCTTGCGGGAGAAATTGAAGCGTCACAAGGCGTATGCGCTACAGAGGTAGAGCGAATCAAGACATATACAATTTCTAATACGCGCCTCAAGGAAGGCCGTACCTACGAAAATCGTGGGGAAGGAATCGTAATTGGCACAATGGAAACACACGGGGCCACAATCCCTATTGTTTCAGAAGCCACAGATGTAACCATTATCTCCAAGACTGGAGACATCTTGACGATCATGGAGCGCAGTACAATGGGTACAGCTCGCGTTATCTCATCGACTGGACTTAAAGGGGTACTAAAACCCATAACTGAGCTTGGGATGGCAACGGTAGATCTTCCTAATGAAATGCCGATAAACATCCCCGTTGATCTTATCACTGGCCCTAATGCAGTGAAGACAGACAAAGGCACAAACAGCATACAGCTTGCTAAGGCAACTGCTGCTATCTTGTATGGGTTGTCTGACAAATACGATATGGTTGACAGTCAAGACGAAAAGCAGGTTAACGAACTTGCAGCGTTATGGCCCGACTGTGTATATGAGGGTAAAACATACCCTTGTGGTATTTTGCAGATCCAAGCAACCGAAATCGGGGCAGATTACGCAAAGCTGAAACCATTGGTCTTTTCCTTTGTTATGCTGAAATACCTACAAGAGGACGGACACAATGACTTGTTCGAAGCAATCATCGACGAAGGACGTGATGAAACCGTTGTTAATCCGATCCTCGAGTTATATCGCTGCTATCGTGGTGTAAAGGAAGGCAGAGAAGTAATGCCTCCTGCTAGGCTTAAAAAGCTTATCAACTTGGCAGACTTGCCATCGTCCAATATCCAGGACTTCCCGCCAGAAGGCTGGCTATTCTCTGAGGAAAATACTGGATTCTTAATCAGAGCCGGTAGTGCTGTGTTGCGCATTCCTGATGGCGCATTAATGAGTGCAGACTCTGCTGTAATGCACGGAAGAGTAATGGTCGGAGCGATTACGCTTGCAGTGGCAAGGCTAATACGGGACATATTGACCGGAAGGAACTTGTCCTACAAAAGCGTAACACATCCTGCGAACCAGTTTACGAATGCAATGAAAAGTGTTCTTTTCAGCACGACTGAAGCTTCCGAAAACAGAGCATCTGAGATGATTAAACCAAGACTTCTTGGCATTAACCTGAAACAGATTGCAGAAGCAAGACTCCCGATAGATGTGATTGCAGTTCCAGATCGTATCTATTACAAAATGCGTCGAAAAGTGTTTGGCAAAGAAACCCCTATTGATGGGGAAGAAATGCCAACCTTGCACACGTTGTCTTGTAGAAACCCAGCACTGTGGAGAATGCAACTCAGGAACTTCAAAACCATAAGTATCTCAATGGCAAATGAGGAGTATGGTTGCAACATGATGGAAAATGCCTACATGGTTGCGATGTCGCCCTATGCAATGATGGAGGCGAGATCTGACTGCGATGGGGATCTACTCCCTATCTTCATCTTGAGAAATCAAGAGGCACTCAATAAGGAAACTTCCTTCAAAGCCCTCTTCACTACAGATGAAGAGAAAGACTGGATCGCGGAATATGCGAAAGGAGAATATAAGCAATTCAAACCAGGTGAATACAAGCTTCATGATATCCCATGGCAAACATACCGTGGATACCTGTTGGATGCTAACCTAACAAAAACTGCTGTAGGTTCTGCAACAAATGATAGTTGGGCATTCCAATTCTTGCTGGAAGCTTATTCTGCCGAATATAAAATGTCGGGAGGAGTCATCATCCACCAAGAGAAACAGATCAAGCTAAGGGAACTATCAAAGCGAGATGCTATTGCCCTGTATAGCGTATTTATCTTCCTGTTGCAGGATAACGTTATCTCAGGCATTAAGCATAGCTCCGGTGGTAGCAATGTCGCCAAGGAGTTTAGCCTTGAATTGATGGACAAGTCCAAAGCAAAGTTGCTCGAAGCTTATAACCTTGATCCAAGATTGGTTAGCTTAATGTTTTACATCCTCGAATGGGGAAGAAAACGAAAGTACACACCAGTCGTCAAGAAGTTTCTTCGACTTGCCAATAAAGGAATTCATCCCAAGTTGGAGCCAGGCGAAGACGACAGGTTCGTGATTTTCCAAGAGCGATCACTATTGGGTCAATTGACTAAGCCTCTTAGGGATGTGGACGCGATTGTCGAAGCAGAAACTGCTGCTGTTGGTATGAATAACAGCGATCTGTTCTAGTCTGATGACAAAAAGGGGGTGGTTTTCTGCCCCCTAATTGAGGATTGTCAACAGGAGGTTTGAAAAAAAGTATTTACCCCCCTAGGAAAAGTGACACTTTTGATTAGTCCTTAATCAATTTTGTCAATTCCACAAATGGATTGTCGACAATCTTATCTCCACTGTTCGGTGAGTGGTAAGATTAGCACGCCCCAAAGACAACTTATATTTTCATTTCTTTGTTCAATAAAACTCCGTACTTATCGTATTCGATTATGTATGTTTGTTTGAATATTGAATGGAGTAATGAATCTCTTTATCCTGTAAAAAATAACTATCTTATTGATTTTGTTATGTTTTTAGTATGTTAAAGAGTGTGGTTTGTGTTTAGGAGTGCTAGGTACGTTTAGATGATATGGGTGGACTGTGGGACAATGTATCTTAGGTGCTGTGATGTATCTTGTGTATAGCTTGTGCTAGGTGTTGTAGTGCTGTACTCAAGGTAATAACGTGTGATGTGTGAATGGATGTTTGACAATAATATCAATTACATATCTTCTATCCTGAATGGATTGCATCTCCTCTAATGGGATGATAGACCGTGCCAGCACAGGTCGGACCTCAAACATAAAAAACGAAAAAGGTGTTTATGGTATTTGAATACCTTAGACCTATGTAGCTGTGTATTGTCTGTACCTGCACAGATAAGACCTACGAAGTATGTTTGCTCTACACTTGTGTAGAGTAGACCTCGATAATTAAAAACGAGGGATTTTGTGTTGGTGAGATTTACTGACATCTCTTTGTGACTTTTATGGCTTTGAAGATTCTGTACGTCTGGAATAAATGAGACCTTAAAAATAAAAAATGGGAAGATTATGAGGATGGGGACAGATTTTCATGACCTTTCAGGGATAAATAACTTAAGGAAAACAATAAGTTACTCCTTGGTCTTTTATTTGTTAAAATTTAAGCGGTCTTTTTCGGAGACTTTTTCATGAATAAAGCTGTAGAACTTCTTGCGAAGTTACCACAAAATGCTTCGCAAGCTGTAAAACTTCTATCGAAGTTTCCTCAGAAACCTTCGGTAGCTGTATTGTTTGCAGATCTTGCTCTCCAAGGGATGGGAGAGTTTGGTTTAAAGTGTTGTGATCTTACTGGGTCTATTGTACATCCTGTTCTTATGATTCCTTTTAAGAGTAAGAAAGAGCTTCTTTCTAAGCGTCAAGTTGGTGCTTTGGTTATTGGAGCTGCTTATAGTTTTGCTCTCTATAATATTCTTGTTGATCCTCCTGTATTGAACATTGGGAACAATAGGGGTGCCGGTATTCCTGTAGGCTCTGATACTATTTCTGAAATCAGCGTTCGGTACGATAAGCCAGTTTCTGGATTTATTCCTTTAATGTTATCTGTTCCTTCTATGGCTAAACCTATGGTAAGTGTGACTTACCTTGGTTCTTCAAGTAATGTTTCAGATACTTATAATGTTTCTTTTAGTATTGGTGTACCTATAGGCAATTTAGGATCTGTTGGACATCATGGTGAGGTTTCTTTCGATAAAAGCCTTGGATCGAAGCAATCATCACATGGAGATTCTCTGTCAAAAAAGACACATCGGAATGCATTAACTGTTAATGTTTTGCATTCCACAGCTCCTATTGTCACTGCTGCTAAAAAGTCTAATCCGTTAAAGGTTCCCACTGTTAAAAGAATGGTTCATAAAAGTAAAAAATCTGCTTTTAGACCCGGGGGGTATGTTAAAAAGTCTTCTCTTGCAAAGAAGTCTGCGGTTAGCATTTCTCCTGTTCGTTATCCGGTGATTCACCGACCTCCTGTTGGTCGTAATATCAATGGTGTTCCATCAAATTTCTTGACAACAGAAATTGTTAATGAAAAACGCGGATCTGATCCGTTAAATTCTGATGAATTAAGGCATTTGTCTCAATTGGTCAATTATACGGGGCAGACTCCTTGGTTTGATGCCATTTATGGAATGACTCCAGGAATGCAACGTAAGCTTTATGCCTTGGCTATTGATTTTAATAAGCTTACTGGTGAACGAATTAATCTTAAGAGTGCTTATCGGGCTAAGAATCTTCAAGCAAGTCTTTTTAGATCAATGCCAAGCGGTATGGCTGCTGGAGAATGTGGTTCTCCACATTCTATTGGTGCTGTTGATATAGATAGAGAAGGTAAATCATCTCGTCAAGTATCAATTATGGTTAAAAAAGGATTGCTTAATAAGCATGGATTGTGGATTCCTCCAGAAGTGAGAGAAGCATGGCATGTTGAAGATCCGTATAGCGTTTATTTCCGTTTTCAAAAAAAGGGAAGCAAGCTTAGGAAGATATATTCTAAAAATGTTTGTAAAAACATTATTGGGATAGATCATCATGATATGCGTATTAATACTGGGTTGTTTACTATGGATTCAACCTATTGGTATGTCAAGAAGGCCGTAATTGCTCATCCTTCTGTTAGAAAGCTTTCTGCTTCAGATAGGCTTCTTATTGTTGATTACGTAATGTTTGCCTTAAGGGCAGAATCTGTCTATGGAAGACACCTTGTCAGTAAGACTGGTGCTTTTGGCCTTTTCCAGTTTACTCAGGCTACTGGTAAACAGTATGGGATTACCCATTTTATGGATTATGACCAACAAATAGATGCCATGGTTCGATTCACTCTTGATAATTTGCGTTCGTTGCGAAAAGCAAAATATGTTGCTAACATTGAATCTCTTTATTTGACCCACATGTTGGGGTTTAGCGGATATATATATTCGCATAAAGCTTATAATGGTGAGAATCTTGGTAAGAATACGAAACTGTTTGACAGGATTTCTGCTGTTAATCTTTCTAAGGAGATCTTTGAAAAGTATTTTGATGGGCATGTCTCTGATAATTCCTTTCGTAGGAAACAAGGTATTTCTCAACAAGAAGTTGCTCAAAAGCTATTTGTCTTTTTTAAGATGAGGGCTAATGAGTATTTATCTGACAACGCTTTCGTTGAAAGTGGTGGTCTTAAATAAACAAGTGATCCCTGTTGTCTTGTACAATAGGGGTCGAGGAACTGGAAATGTTGATTAACTTATTTAAAAAAATAATAAAAAAAGATGATCTTATTAAACCTAATCAATCTGGTCTTATTCGTGCCTTAGTTGACATGAATATTCAGGTTGGAGCTCCTGTTGTTCATCTATCTAGAGATGAAACTTTTCAAAGGATTTCTGTTACCTTTGGAGATTGTGTTCAAGAATATTTAGTCAATTTGGATACTAATGAAGTGTTCATTGTGCCTTAATTCATTTTATTGTTGACAGAAAGAATTCATACTTCTCGAAAAAATGTTTTATCTATGCTTTGAATATTTTATAGTTAGCATAGAGTTGACCTTGAAAATAAAAAATGGGAAAGCATTATTCGCCTCCCGTTTATCAAGGAGCATTTTCGTGAGTAAAAATATTGGAATTTTCAAATACCTTTCGTGGTTCTTGGCATTGTCATTCACTGCCATTGTAACTTACTGGGTGATGGGTGGTCATGGTGTAGCATTATCTCTTGCCGTCTTCTTCTTTGGCATGGGTTATGTTGTTACTGATAGCATTGCTAGCTTTGGTAAGAAGCTAATGCTGATCGCAGTCAATCCAAAAGTAGCATCTTATTTTACTGCTTGGACATTCTATTCAGTTGTTATGACCATTTGGATGGCCTTTATTGTTTATGGTCCATTTAGCTTAATACTGTTGGTTTCATGGATGTTTATGGTTGCGGCCTCTTTTGTTTTCGTTACATGGCGTGTTAAAGCTATTATGAAACAAGATGGCTGGGAATCAATCATGAAAGATGCCGTACAGATTCTGAAAGATGCTGATGCTAAAATTGCAGCAGCTAAAGTTGTTGGCAATGGGACATAAGCAATGAATAAGAAAATATTAGTTGGAGCATTTGCTGCTTGTTTGAGCTCAGGTGTATTCGCAGGCGATAAACCAAACTTGCCATGTTTTAATGGTATGCCTATTGATCAAGGTAAAATTTGTCATTCGACAGTTGGATTTGACCTTGGTTGCCAGCTTGAACATCTCGAGGTTGTCAAGCTTCGTGAATTGGTTGACAAAAATTTTCGTAAGAAATCGGCAGTAACACTGACGTATGCTGATGAATCATGGATTTACATTGATGTTCAGTGGAATGGTGAGATCACTAAGATCATCATTGATCGTCAATTGTGGACTTATACTGAAGAAAAAACTACAGAAGCACCTAAAAAAGTAATTTCATTATGAAAGGACCTTTTGGAGCTCTGGTGTTTGCGTCTTTGATTCTTTTCATTTCCTCCCTGGATCAGCTTCCCCTTTGATGGATAAGGGGGGAGCGATCCCTTAATTTTGGAGTTTGTTTATGAGTATCATTATTTGTCCTTCTTCT
>CAYGHY010000027.1:0-20522 GCA_964349435.1 uncultured Oscillospiraceae bacterium | reverse complement strand
GGATTATATCCCTGCTCTGGTTAATTCATTTTCTTTTATTTAGTATTATTTAGCTTTAGCATCATCCACAAGAACTCTGACAACATCAACTTTATCTTTGTTCTTTTTAGTAAAGTCACTTACAGATATTGTTTTTTCTTCGATCTTGTTTTCTTTATCAACTACCTTTTGTTCCTCTTTTGCTTCTTTTATAGCAGTATTTTCGGGAATATCTAACTTTAACTCAACGGTATCTGTGACATCTGCGTAGAGAGCGCTATTGTCATTGCTCATTTGTGCATAGTCTTCCAATACCTCATTAAAATAATATTCACCGTTGGCTATCTCATCCAGGAGATAAGGCAGGGCAAGATATCCTAATCTTATTATTTCAGATTTATCATTTGATTCAATTTTTGCTTTTGTTCCTTTATTTTTTATATCTTTGTATTTCTTTGAGATTTCTTTTACTTTGTCAGGAGCACTTGCAGCTATTTTCTTGTATTCAGAAGTCCATTTCCCATTTGACCCAGGACCTTCATCAACAATACTATTCAATTTAGAAACTCTCAATTTTCTTGATACTGCAAAAGAAAGAATATAACTGTTCTGATCGTTATTTCCAATTTTTTTAATCATAGCGGGTAAATGCTTCATATCAAGACCAAGAATATACGTGTTGTATGCTTCGTCCAAAGCAAAAAAGCTAGTATAGTCAGACGTTGCATCAAGTTGCTGATTCCTATTTTCAAGGTATTTTGCTATTGCTTGATCGACCTCATTGGATGAATTCTTATTCTGGTCAATCCAATATTGAAGCACGTCTTTATTGGGTTTATCAGATGAAAATATGTCAACTTTTTTACTTGCGACAGCATATACAGCAGTAACAAAAGCCAATGAAACAACGATAATAAGTGTCGTAATAAGAATAGATTTTTTATTCATTCTACCATCCTCCTATTGGAAATAATATTTTGGTGTTCCGTAATTACTAGGTTCGTATATAATCTCAACTTTATCAACTTTATATCCGTAATAATTGCTTACACTCCCATCGGTTTGGAAATGTACTCCTATATATGGTCCATCAACCCATGATGACCATATATCAGTATATGATCCTGTGTATGTTGCTATTATATTATTCTCTACATCAAGTATTCTTACATTATCATAGTTGGCTTCTGTCTGAATTTGTGTAAAATGCACTCGAATCTTTTTTATAACAGGACCCGAAACACGGATGGGTTTCAAGCTGTTAATATTATCGCCATATGGGTTATGTGCGCTCTCAACTCCACTCAGCGCAGCCTGGGCAGTAACAGGAACGCTCTTAAACGCATCTATCTGGCTACTGTATACTACTTCAGTACCACCCCATTTTGAGGTAATTGTACCACTGCTGATTTTTGCAAAATGCCCTCCATCATAGTATACCACTCTTGCATTAGAACTGTTTGTAGTATATGTGTATCCTTTCGAAGACATATAATCTTTAAGGTCTTTTAAAGTCGGTCCGCCTGACCAGCTTCCCCACTGCCAGTTATTTGTTATACCTACCGCATATGCAAGACAGTTATATGTTCCAAAGCTTCCGAATAAATTTGCATGTCCTGTACCAATTCCTCTAAACCTATTATTCGTAGGACTTACATATGATGAACCCCAAGTATTATCAATGCCTGTGTAGAAACCATTGTCTCCCTGAGATACATAACCATTAATTTCTTGATAACCAACCCCAGTATTATTGAATGCATTAATCTTGATATTAGGCCACCATGAATATCCTTGTGAGTCAATATTGGGTTTAAACCAATTAACAGGCTGCCATGTTCCAGTTAGTAATCCTGATGAATTTGATAGAGTAGTCTGTATGTTTCCTCTATAAATGAACTCCGCTCTGCCTAGTGAATTAGTTGCATAAGCACTTATGGAATAAGATTTTGGATTATTTGTTGAATTTTTTAAAAAATATCCTCCACCTTGAGGGGAACTTATTGAAACACTTGGGTTTGTAGCACTTCCAACATTTGTATATTTAAGAGTACAATAAACACTGTTGCCTCCATTATAAGCTCTAACCTTTATATAATATCTTATGCCGGATTGAAGCGACTTTTCAATTTTCGAATAATAATTCCCATTTGAGTCATCATCATAAAAAAGTTCATTATGCTTGTTGTCATATAATGTTAAAAATGTGTCACTTCCTGATGAATATGCATTAGTTTCTATTCTATAGGTAGCTGTTGTGGAAGGTGTAAAGCTAAATTCTTTGTAATATACTCCACTTATATACTCTGTAGAACCAATAGAAATTGTTCCAGATGGAACTGCATCTATCCTTAAAGTACTATCAACATTGCTAGTTAAGTTATAACTCTTTATTATTATGAAATACTCTCCTAGCGTAAACGATGACTCTATCTTAGAAAAAGTGCCATAACCGCTATCATCATCATAATCAATTAGCTGTTGATTACCGCTAGTATCTGTTTTATAAAGCTCAATAAGTGTGTCATTATATCGGGTTTTCAACACTTCAAGCTAAAAAATAGACCCTATTAGAATCAGGAAACGCTTACCAATAAAGCCTTTCCTGATTTTTTTGTTGTCAAATTTTAAAATTTATATGTTGTACGGTGTTGTGCATTATTTTATTCTATGGTATAATAGACATATGATACAAAAAGAGAAGGAAGTGTGCGCATATGAAGCTTAATTACGATAAGAAGTCCAATGATCCTACTTACTTCATTCAGGTGGGATTCCGTAACGGTAAAAAGACTTCGACCAGAAATGTGACGAGGATCGGCAAGCATTCTGAACTACTGGCCATCGACCCCGACCCTCTTGCTTACGCTAAAAGGAAAGTGTTGGAAGCTAACGAAGCTCAAAAGCACAACAAACTCAGCATGAGTTTTGAGATTGATTTTGATGAGAAACTGACCGCCACCAGTGACATAGCATCCAAGTCGAATCTTTTGAATACCGGCTACATAATTTTGCAGAAGGTCTATCACGATCTTGCGATTGCGGACTTTTTCAAAGCTGTCCAGACGAGCCATAAAGCCACCTTCTCCTGTAATGACATTAACCGCTTCCTTACCTATGCAAGAATCCTCGACCCAGAATCGAAACTAGGCACCTTTGACAAGCTGGACACTTACTACGAACAGCCTTCTTTTGAGTACCAGCATATATTGCGTTTTATGGACATACTGGGAAAAAACTATGACGGATATATCGAACACCTTTTCAAAAACAGCGGAAACATCGTCCCTAGGGACACTTCAGTCTGCTATTTTGATTGTACAAACTATTATTTTGAGATTGAAACGGAGGATCCCGACTATATTGATGAGGTCACGGGTGAGATTCTAAAAGGATTCCGCAAGTATGGTCCTTCCAAGCAGCACCAGCCCCTTCCCCTTGCCCAAATGGGGCTGTTCATGGACGGCAATGGCATCCCTATATCAATGTGTATCAATTCCGGATCCGACAACGAACAAAAATGTGCCATACCTTTGGAGAAGAAAATCACAAAGATGTTCGGTGGCGAGCGGTTTATCTACTGCGCGGACGCCGGGCTTGGCTCCTTCAGCATCAGGCAATACAACTCCATGGGCGGCAGAGCCTTCATTGTCACCCAATCCATCAAAAAGCTGTCCAAAACGCTGAAACAAGCGGTATTTAATGACTATGACTACAGGCTGTTATCGGACGATACCCCCGTCACAATTAAACATATGAAGGATTTCGACCGCTTTGACAAAAAGAATCTCCCCTTGTACAACGATTTTGCCTATAAAGTTTTGGATGTTGAAAACGCCGTAGATTTGGGGCTGTATGAGGAAATAGTCCTGAAGAATGGGAAAACCAAAAAAGTAAAGTCAAAGGCAATCCTGAAGCAACGCATCATAATCACTTTCTCCAGAAAAGCGATGGAATATCAGCGGCATATAAGAAACGCCCAAATTGAACGCGCCCGGAACATTCTTAAGTATCGGGATGTGGAGGAGGTAAAAAAGGGTCCTCACGATGTCATAAGATTCATTAAAAGGACGTCGGTGACGAAGGACGGAGAGGAGGCTGTCGACCATTACGAGATTGACCAGTCCGTTATTGACGAAGAAGAAAAATATGACGGATACTATGCGCTGGCTACTAACTTGGATGATGACGCAAAGGACATCTTGAACATCAATTCGCAACGCTACAAGATTGAGGATTGTTTCCGGATTCTTAAAACCAACTTCAGCGCAAGGCCCGTATACCACAGTAAGAAAAACCGTATTATCGCACACTTTATGGTTTGTTACACCGCATTATTAATCTACCGATTATTAGAATGTAAATTGGACCAGTATGGCACACACTTCACAACAGATAACATTCTGGATACATTGAAAAATATGAATGTATCGAACTCGCAGGACATGTACTATACAGCAGCATACAGAGGAAGCCAGGTATGTACGGCATTGAACGGTCTGTATGGCTTAGGATTGGACAAGAAATATTATCAACCAAAGGAGCTGAATAAAAAAATAAAAATATTTTTATAAAAGGTGTTCCATACAACATTTTTACATACCAACAAATAGGAGCGAAGCCGCTGTTTAAGCCAGTTTCGCTCTTTTTTTATTTTTCAACTGTCGAAAAGCGGATAATACCATAAAAATTGAATTACATCCATTCCATCAGTTTCTGATTGTCAGCCAACCATTTCCTACTTTTTTTATAGTTGGGCAGTATGGAAGCAACCCTTTTCCAAAAATTCGCGGAATGGTCTTTGAACTGAATATGTACCAGTTCATGCATCACAACGTAATCAATGACTTCCAGAGGCGCCATAACCAGCCTCCAGGTGAAGTTCAGCGTGTTCTTCGGACCGCAGGAGCCCCAGCGCTTCCTTGCACCCGAGACGCTTACTGATATGGGGCGCAGACCGGTCATATCCGAATAATATGCCACTCTCTCTGCCATCACCCGCCCAGCCTGCCTTCTGTACCAGGCTTCCAGGAGAGGCTCGGAATCTTCTGTCGTCTGAACTTGCAGCAGCAGCTTCCCCGGCTTTACTTCGACGAGAGGCTTCCCTGCCCTGAGCTCAAGCCTGTACGATTCACCCAGGAAGAGGAATTCCTCGCCCGCTGCAGCCTGTTTTACCTTATGTGCTTCATTTCTGAGCATTGCAGCCTGCTGCTTTTCAGTTATCCACTTTTGCTTCTCTCTGACCAGATCCTCTATATAGCGCATTGATGTCCGGTACGGCGCCCTGACGATGAGCTTTGCGTCAGCAGTTACTACAAGAGCAACGGATTTGCGCCCGGAGCGGATTATGCCGTCTATAACGAGTGTTGAAACCGGTTTGTCCATAAAAAAACCTCCATAAGCCGATTACAGTATTCGGCATCATGGAGGTTAATTCCTTTGTGTTTATGAACGATTTTCCAATGGAATCGAAACACTTACTTTGAAAAGGTCTCCGTCAATCATGATCTCCAGCTTTCCGTCCTGGATCTCTGTGAGGCTTTTCGCTATTACCAGCCCCAGTCCCGATCCTTCCTCCGAACGCGACCGGTCTCCCCTGACAAAGCGTTTCATCAGCTGATCCAAGCGGCAGGCTCGAAATGTTTTTGATTGTTATCTTTCCATAAAGGCCCGAGCTTTCAACCTCCAGATAGACCCTTGAATCCTTTTGGGAATATCTCAGTACATTTGAGAGCAGATTCTCCATTATGCGCCACATTAGCTTGCCATCCGCATGGATGGGCGGTGCTTTTTCAGGCTGCTTTATCCGAAGATCCAGCCCCGCAGCAGCGGCTTTTTCGTTGAATTCCGCAGTCGCCTGCAGCGTCAGAGAATACAGGTCAATACTCTCGAAGTTCACCGCTACTAGATGATGAAGGTAGGTCCTTCGTGGTACAACATAATCAAAACCTCCAAAACAATGTGAATGGTAAATAATACCATCGTACTATTTTGGGAATTTTTCGCAAACTCTGTTAAGGTGCATTGCTCACATATATGAATGTATAGGGAATAGTTGATGGAAAATTTAAAGTAAATATTTGGAGAATGCTGGAGGTGTGAGAAAAATCTCACACCTCAAAACATAGATTTCGAGAGGCAGTACATGGGCACAGGGATATGGAACAAATGCATCAACAATATTTGGTTTTTTTGAAACAAGTTGGTTTCTTTTAACGTCGGAATATTATATACTGAAACCAATAAATAAAGTGAGGTTTGAAAAATGGATAGCAGCTTTGTCCGATTCGTTAAGAACAGACCGGCCGTAATCATTGCCGCGGCAGTGCTTGTAATATCGGCTGCCGCAGGCATCGGCGCAATACTCGGGGCATTCGGCGGCAACGATGCCATGGATGTCGTTTCTAATGAAAAAACATCAACTGTCCGGGATAGTACGCTGGTTCTTTCTGATAAGTCCATCGAAATAATGGCATTGGATTCCGACAGCCTTGGCGTAAGTCCGTCTTCTGCTTTCATATTAAAATTCGACAAAGCACAGGAAGAAGAAGATGTTTCCACTGCATTAAGAGTAGAGCCGGAACAGGCCTACCAGCTGAAAAAGGTATCGCACGGCGAATTCAGCGTCCAATTTGACAAACCTCTGGAGAGCAATAGTATCTACCGTTTTATATTAAGTGATAAAAATACCGGCGAAAAGCAGTCCTGGGCGTTCCAGACAAAGAATTCCCTGAATGTTGTAAGGAGCCTTCCCCGGAACAAGGCCACACAGGTCCCCGTAAATTCAGGCATCGAAATTACTTTCAATGCAGAGAGCATTGTAAATCCGGAAAAATATTTTGAAATTACTCCGGGTGTATCCGGCCGGTTTGAGCATCATGGCAAGACTCTCGTATATGTTCCCGACAAATTGGAGGAATCTACGATTTATACCGTCACGGTAAAAAGCGGGATAGGTGTAGAGGGCAGCAATGTTGCCCTTAAAAACGACTATTCCTTTAGCTTTCAAACAGTCGTCCCTGAACCGGCTCCAGGCGGCAAAAGCTATTTCACATTCCCGGGCAGCATGTCCAGCTTCACCCCTCAAGTTGTTCCTATATTAGAAGTATATACAGAAGAAAACCTGATCAATACCGAAGTGGAAGTCGAAGTCTTCAGCTACCCGGATGCGGACAGCTTTCTGAGAGAATTGAAAAACATTGATCAGACGCCTTACTGGGCGATATCGCAAAACAAGGCAAATCCATATGATGAAAATAAGCTCGAAAAAGCTATTTCCGTAAAAGCACGAATAATCTCCTACCATAGAGAGTACTGGAGCTCCAAATACCTGCTGCTGCCTTCGACACTGCCGGAGGGTTATTACCTGGTAAAAGCAAAGGTCGACGGCATCAGTTGCTATACCCAAATGCAGATCAATCCTTCATCGGTATACCTTCTTGCAACCATCGACAAAACGCTTGCCTGGCTGAACGATTCCGTTTCCGGAAACCCTCTGGTCGGCGCAGAGATCACGCTTGACAACGAAACCACTGTAAAAACTAATAAGGACGGTCTGGCCGTATTAAGTTCAAAACTTCCTGAGGTCAAATATCATCAAAACTATTATTACATGATCAAGCCCGCCAGCGGAATCCCCTTTGTCGCGCAAATGAGAAACAGATCCTACGAGCCGTATTACGGCTATTATCACAATTCAGGCATTATAAACAGTTACTGGACTTATATCTATCTGGACAAAGGTATTTACATGCCTGAAGATACGATTAACATCTGGGGAATAATCAAACCCAGGGATGGCGGCGGTATGGACAAGGAGGCTTCACTGGAGCTGGTTCGTTATGACTATTCCTCCAATGGAGATGGGAATGTTTCTGTCCTTGCATCGTCTAAAGTTGCTTTATCATCTGACGGTACATTTACAGGACGGCTAAAACTGTCAAACTATAATCCCGGTTCCTATGAAGTAAGGGTAAAAGTTGGAGACAAGGTACTCCTTAACAGCTACCTGCAAGTCATGGAATATACAAAGCCGGCATACAAGCTGGATATTACACCAAACCGAAATTACCTGTACGCTTGGGAAACTGTCAATTTCGACATAAAAGCCTCTTTCTTCGAGGGTACGCCTGTGAAAGGCCTGAAGCTGAATTACAGCTACAATATCGGCAGGAATTCCTTTACAAACGGGACCCCTGCCAACGGCAGTCTCGTCAGCGACGCAGCAGGTGCTTCAAATATAAATATCACTCCAATGTCAACGGAAGAAAGCTGGTATCCACAGTATCTCAGTATGTATGTAAATACCGAGGAAGCCGAAGAACAGGCTATCAGCGAACAAAGCGGCATCCTTGTGTTTTCGAAGGATACCATGATAGAAGCTGAAACGGCTATCAAAGGCCAAAACGGGAAAATCTCCATTTCGACAAGCAGGATTGACCTGGAAAAACTCAAGGGAAAAACAGCTATCTACTATTCAGCCGATGATTACAGGGGTACTGCCGTCGATATGCCTTTGAAGGTAAAGTTATATGAGAAGTATTATAAGCAAGTGAAAACCGGCGATTACTATGACTATATCAACAAAGTGAAGCAAGACACCTACCAGTACAATGAGGTACAAACTCTAGTCAGGGAATACGGCTTTGCAACAGAAAACGGCAAGTATGAGATCAATTTCACGGCGGAAAAGAATAAAAACTATTATGCGGAAATATCCGGCATAGATTCGCAAGGGCGTAGAATCAAGGAAACCCTGTATATATACAACTGGGACTTTTATAACCCCTACTCCGGTAACTCCTTATACTATATAGGAAAGGAAAATTCCAATCATTCATACAGACAGGGTGATACCGTCTCTGTCGAAGTAAAACAGAATGAGTATGCCGGTACTAAGAACACAGGGGCTGAGAGCGGTAAGGGCGTCAAATATCTGTTTATACACATGAAGAACGGTATATTGGATACAAGGATTTCTCCGGATCCAAAATATAACTTCTCCTTTAACAAGGAATGCATCCCTAATATGTTTATCAAAGCATTATGCTTTGACGGTACCAACATCTATGATGCAGGCCTTCAGCAATATAACTACAAATACGGCGACAGCGGGCTCAATATCAATGTACTGGCCGACAAGGAGCAATATAAGCCAGGAGATACCGTAAAACTATCCTTAGATATAAAGGATGCCGCAGGAAATCCCTGTAGCTCAGAAGTCAATGTCAGCGCAGTGGATGAAGCCTTTTTCGCCATTTCTCCGCAGCATGTCGACACATTAAGATCCCTTTACTCACCCTCTATTTCCAGTGGGATCATCTCCGATTATCTTTCCTACCGTTCGATCGGCGAGGCCGGCGACCCAATGGCGGAAATGGGTGAAGGCGGCGATATGTATGTAAGGAAGGATTTCAGAGACAGTGCGCTATTTGTATCAGTCACAAGCGACAGCAGCGGTAAAGCGGAAGCCAGCTTCAAACTTCCCGACAATCTGACCTCCTGGAGAGTCACATACCAGGCTGTAACCGGGGATTTGAAAGCCGGCAGCGGCAAAATGAACATCACTTCAAAGCTGCCGTTCTTTGTAGACACCATTTTCAATAATGTGTTTATGACCGGCGACAGCCCTTCTCTTCTGATCAGGGCGAACGGCACTGAATTGTCCGCCACTGCGAAGGTAGACTATAACATAGTCGTGACAAATGACAGCGGTGCAACTAAAACCTACAGGACCACCGGAGCCGCCGGCAAATTGACAGAAGTACAGCTTGATACTCTGGCAGCAGGCAAATATACTATAAAGACCGGGGCTGTCAGCGGCAATCTGAAGGATGCCATGGTACGCAGCTTCAAAGTATCGGACAGCCTTCTGGAAACATCTAAAACCGATTATACAACTATAGCGGACGGCATTGTGCTCAATAACAATGCAAAGGGGCTTACGTCCCTTGTATTCTGCGGTGAAGAATCATCCCTGCTGTATTACGAGCTGCAGAACCTTTACCGGAGCTGGGGGCAGCGTCTCGATCAGAAGCTGGCCATAAAAATAGCAGGTGAAATGCTTCAGAAGGATTTTAATGAGGAAGTATACCTGGATGAGACATTTGACATAAGTAACTATCAGAATGAAGACGGAGGTCTTGCAATACTTACCTATGACAGCAGCAATCCTGCATTGTCCGCCAAGATGTGCTCCCTGGCTGCAGATTATATAGATAGGGAAGCCCTGGCATCATACTTCCGTAAACTCATTAATGACAGCAATACTTTACCTGAAGATATTGCTTACTCCTATTGGGGCCTTGCGGCGCTTCGCAAGCCTGTTCTGCTTGATATTCAAAACCGCCTTGAAGTAGATGGCCTGACTCCCAAAATCAGGCTGATACTTGGTGTGGCATTAACCGAAATCGGTGATTTCCAAGGCGCTCTTGCTATTTATAACGACGTATTGGAAAACATGGGCAAGATTGAAGACACGTATGCGTACATCGAGAATGGAACAAGAGATGAAAGCATTGATACTACTGCTCTTTGCTCGCTTATCGGGTTGAAGGTCAATACACCCGAAAAACTGAAGCTGTTCAATTATATTAAGTCAAACTCCACTTCAGAGCTTCTGGTAAATATGCAGCGTCTGATCTTTTTAAAATATTATATCAAGGAGGCCGGTCTTGACTGTAGTTTCAATTATGAACTGGACAGTTACAAAAAGCAGTTGGACCTTAAGAATGGCGGATATTTCAGACTGACGGTAACACCGGAACAATTGACGGCGCTGCGATTCAAAAATGTCCGGGGCAAAATCGTAGCGGCTTCCACATACGTAGCTCCAGCAAGCCAAATCAGACCCTCTGAAGGCAGTAAGGTTTCCATCAGCCGCATTTATTCGGCTGTAGGTATTAACCACTCCATTTCAGACTTTGACCGTTCTCATACCATTCGAATCAGGATTACACCGAAATTCAGCGAAACCGCCCCAGACGGCTATTACGAAATAACCGATATGCTTCCGGCCGGTTTTCGGTATATATCAGGCACTCCGGGGGACCAACGGACCGACTGGTATCCCGACGAAGTTTCAGGGCAGAAGGTCGTCTTTGGATACTATTATTCCAAGTCTGGTTTTAAAAACAGGAGCATTGAGTATTACGCAAAAGCTGTCAGTCCCGGTACCTATACAGCCGATAACGCTGCGATACGTCATGTGAACAGCAGTCTGACGGGATATACCGAAAAAATGATGGTAAGAGTAAAGTAAAGTATAGAATGGAGGCACAAGCATGAAAAAGCACAGCAAATGGCTTATATCAACCCTAGTCTTGGCTGTGCTTTGCCTTCTTTTGGTTTATACTTCAGCGGAACGGGACCGGGGTATAAGGGACATTGGGATGGACAGCAGCAGTGACAGGAGGTCAGGTTCCTTGTCCCAAACCACAAACAAAATTGAATCCGGGACATCACATTCACCTACAAATCCAACATCCACATCCGGAATCGGGGTTGCCGCCGGCAGCGATACAATTCCGTCTGCGCAGCCGGTCATCAATTGCAGATACTATGTCGAAAATGATTTTATGGCATCAGTGTCTGTCGCGGAAAAGGATAATATTGGTACCGGCGGCTCGCAAGACAGCCTGGTTGGCAATAAAACCGGCAGAATCGCAGGCGGTATCGTCCCGCACCATCTTCTGGCCGGTAAGCTTATCGCCTCATTTTTCAAAACGCTTTCCGAGACAAGTCTTGAAACCCTTATCATAATTGCGCCAAACCACAGGAGGTATGGCCGCAACAGCCTGAATACATCTCTGCTGGACTGGAGCACACCCTTCGGCGTCGTGAAAACCGATACTGCAACAGTAAACAAGCTCGTTTCCAGGATGAATGCCTCTTTGAGCAATGATCTCCTAGAAAAGGAGCATTCTATCTCTTCACTGGTTCCATATATCAAATACTATATGCCTGATGTTAAAATAGCCACTTTTCTGGTGCATGGCAATTATACCGCCGGTGATGCTTCAAAGCTTGGGGAAATGCTGTCTGAGGAGTTGTCTGCATCAAAAAACACCGTACTCATTGCTTCCATTGACTTCTCCCACTACCTTGATGCAGCCACCGCGGACAAAATGGATGAAAGAACACTAAAAGCCATTCAAGCGTTTGATTTAAGGAGTATAAGCCTGATGGGCAATGACAATCTGGACTCCCCTCCCTCTATCATTACGCTTCTAAGCGCCATGAAGGAAATAAAGGCAGATGCCCTGGAAGTAACAGGGCATGACAATTCAGCGTATATTTCCGGTAAAGAATACAATTATACAACAAGCTACTATACCATTTTCTATCGACGACCTGCTCAAGGCAGGTGCAATGAATAGATCTAGACCAAGGTATGGACTCACCGCTGCTACGCAGGTATTCCTTGTCGCGACAGCAGCACAGGAGATGCGCCTTTCATTATTACTGTTCCATTACCATGAAATTAAGATATGATAAACAAACAGGTAATTCAGACGTAAATGTAGAATTATTTTGTCGAATAATGTTTTTTATTTATGGTTAAAAAGGAGCATATGATGAAATATTCTTGTAAAATGGCGGTCATAATACTCATAGTGCTGCTGGTCTTACCGCTTTCACTGGTCTCCGCCGATGCAGAAACTGCAAATGAAAAGGAACTGCGAGGATTATGGGTTGCATCCGTACAGAATATAGATTACCCGTCAAAGCCTACTACAGATCCGGAGATCTTAAAAAGCGAAGCGTTAAAAATACTGGATGACGCAAAAAATATTGGGATAACAGCTATCTTTCTACAGGTTAGACCTACATCGGACGCTTTTTACAAGTCTAGCTACTATCCCTGGTCCAAATACCTGACAGGCAGTCAGGATAAAGCACCTGACCGTGATTTTGACCCATTGGCCTTCTGGTTAGCTGAAGCGCACAGCCGCGGCATCGAGCTGCATGCCTGGATCAATCCTTACAGAATTTCCAGAACTACCCTTTCTGAAGCAAGTCCCGACATAAACACGCTGCATATTACTCATCCGGCTCGTCTAAATCCTTCCTGGGTGGTAAAACACTCAGATGACAATTTTTATTTCAACCCCGGTATTTCCGAGGTGCGGAAGCTCATTGTCGACAGCGTGCTTGAGATTATCAACAACTACAACGTGGATGGAATACATTTTGATGACTATTTCTATCCGGGCAAGAGTTTTGATGATGCAAAAACATATACTGAATATGGATACGGTTTCACGGATATTGGAGACTGGCGCCGGGCTAATGTAACCGCTTTGGTGACAGAAGTGTCAATGGCAATCAGAGCTGCCGGCAAAAATGTACGTTTCGGAATAAGTCCTTTCGGTATCTGGGCAAACAAGTCCACAAACTCACTTGGCAGCGATACAAAAGGTCTCGAATCCTATTATAATCATTTTGCCGATACGAGAAGATGGGTGAAGGATGGCATAATTGACTATATTGTTCCTCAAATTTACTGGAATATAGGGTATACAGCCGCTGACTACAGCAAACTGCTCAACTGGTGGAAGGATACTGTAAGCGATACTGCGGTTGATTTATATATAGGACAAGCAGCCTACAGAACAGGAAACTCCAGTTCCTCAAGCCCTTGGTACGGCGTTGCGGAGATCGAAAAACAGCTGCTGCTAAACCAAACTGTTCCTGAAGTAAAGGGAAGTATTTTCTACAATTACAGCGCATTGGCAAAAAGTCCTGGTCTTGCTGCAACAATTAAAGCGATTTATGACAAACAAGATGGCAAAACCACGAGCATTCCGGTTACCATTTCGAGACCGTCAGAAAATATTCAAACCGGTTATTCCAAGTATTACCTTAATGGTACCTCAGATCCGGCAAAGACACTCTATCTGAACGGTTCGCCTATTGCTAACCGATCCGCCAAAGGCTATTTCGGGTTGCTGGTGCCTCTGGAAATAGGAAGCAACATTTTTACCTTTTCACAGGAAGGTTCGTATGAAAATCGTGTAATATACAGAAAAAACGGACCCTCGCCCCGGACAGAAATGAGCAGGGTAGAGATACCGGCAGCATCAGTATTTCCCCAATCTCAAGAATACAGGATGCCGGGTGAGAAAATCACACTAACCTGTCAGGCGCCAACAGGTTCCAAGGTTACCGTAAAAATCGGCGGCAAGAGTTATTCCATGAAATCCACATCCTCGGGCAGCAGCCTCTATCCGGCCAACTATACTTATACCTATTCCATACCGGTTTATAAAGGTGCAGCTCGCAATATAGACCTCGGGGCCCCTGTTTATACCATGAATTTCAAAAGTACCGTCAGAACCCGCAAAGCACCGGCAAAGGTCGGAGTGATTATGAAGGGCTCACCATTCTACGCTGAGATTTCAAAAGATGGCATTGATACCTTTAAAGCGCCCAGTTCATCAAATGGAGCTGCTTTTGAGCTTCGCAAGGGTATGGTGGATTATGTAACTGCAATGACAGGTAATTATGTCCGCCTTTCATCCGGACTGTGGGTAAGAAAGACCAGTATTTCCACATATAGATCCAAAAAACCGCTGAGTCAAAAGATAAAAACAGCAATCTACAAGACACAAGTTAAATGGGATACACTGAAGCTGGATTATCCCTCATCACTTGCGGCAATCGCAACATTTGACGGTACGAAACTGACAGTTGGCATTTCTGCGGCTATCTCCGGCGTATTGCCTAAGCTTCCTTCAGATTCCCTGTTTTCATCGGTTGTGTTCACAAAAAAAGGGGATCAAGGTCAATATATACTTACGCTTAAATCAGGCCAGACTATCGATGGCTATCATATTGAAAAAACAGCATCCGGCATCATACTGCACGTTAAAAAACCAATCA
This sequence comes from uncultured Oscillospiraceae bacterium, assembly GCA_964349435.1. GTDB lineage: Bacteria > Bacillota > Clostridia > Acetivibrionales > DTU013 > CAYGHY01. The sequence continues at coordinate 5,660 of CAYGHY010000027.1, read as the reverse complement.
AGGCAACCGTAGAAGGCAGCCCGCTTTCAGGCATTACAATCATGCTTGACCCAGGACATGGCGGAAAGGAAAATGGCGCAGTCGGCCCGCTGGGGCTCATTTATCCGGAAAAAACCATTAACCTCAACACTGCTCTTAAACTCCGAGCTGAGCTTGAAGCGTATGGCGCAAAAGTGCTTATGACCAGAATCGGTGATGTGACCATGTCGCTTCCGGACAGGCTTGCCGCTTCAAGAGGCGCACGTCCTGACATGTATCTGTCAATTCATGCCAATAGCATGCCGGATAATACAGACATATCAAAAATAGATGGCTTTTCAGTTCATTATAAGGAAGTGACGGCCAGACCCCTCTCAGAGGTACTATTAACCAAAGCTGCCGAAATCGGCCGTACAAACAAAGGTACGCGGTACAATAATTTCTACGTAAACCGGGGAACGTGGACTCCTTCCATGCTGATTGAAAACGGCTTTGTCCCAAACCCAAATGAATTTGAGCTGCTTATTGATGAATATGAGCAGGCCAGACTGGCCAAAAGCCTGGCAGACGGCATCGCCAAATACTTTAGGGATCGTTAAAGTCTAGCTTTCGCCAAAACTTCATTTCCTGATCGGCAGCCATGCGCCTTGCAAAAATAATAGCGAATGCTTTACGCATTATTTCTGCAAGGATTATTCGGTAGTTTTCACTTTAGTACTATACGCTGAATATTTTAAGCAGCCTCAGATAATGGTTAGCTTCTCTTAATACGTGGTCCCCCAACAACGGTATAATGGTAGACTTGATTTTGCACTCCAGTATTCCCTTCTCGCCCTGACTTTTAAAGTCACGTATTTTCTGAGTCGCCTTCAAGCTTTCTTCCGTAACCTTTGAAATTGGCAGTGTCTTTTCCATAGCCAGCTTTGCTTCGTTAGTCAATTGGTCAAACTCATTTCCGAAATTGTTTGCGGTTTTTATTAATTCGTCTTCTGTTGGGTCCAGCAATCCACGAATAAACTTGGCATGCTCAGCCATTATCCTGTTCCAGAATATCTCCTGCTCATAGGCCTCCTTTTGAGCATTAATCACTTCCCTGCTCTGTATCCTTTGAATTGTAAACAGATACAGCTTACCCTCCCGCAGAATATGATCGATAAGCAGCGGGTAATTGACTGTGAACATATTGCAGGATAAGACATTTGACAAAATAGTTGTTTTGAACTGGATGATGCCTGTAATTAAGTTAATAGCCTTTTGGTTAAGCAGGAAAACTCTTTGTTCCAGCATTGGATTGCCTATCATTATACCACCGCCGCCCACCAAGCCTGTCTCTGCTTGCGTTATACCCGTTTGTATTGCTACTCCTGTATAATATGCCGACTGCATTTCGGCATTCAGCGTATATTGTGTAATCACCTCTCCTGATTTAAGAACGTCGGAACTCACCACACCGTTCGAAAGTGAAACCGCGTCTGCCAAAAGACCATCAAATGCCACTCTGAAGGCATCCGCCTGATTTGTAAAGCCAACATCTCTTGGAGTAAACCCTATTTCCAGGAAAAAGGAATGCTCTTTCATAATCCTGCCAAAGAAAAGGTGTGTTTCCAGAGATTGTTTTATGAATTCAGCGTTTGATAACATGTTCTGAAGCCTCCCTACTATAATTGACGTAAAATTTATTATGTCGTCTTATATAGTCTATTAAGGCTTTAGATAAAATGTTACCTATGCTCAATCTAAATTCCAGCCATCATTAATGGAACTATGGCCGAACCTCTCACATTGTCAAGCTTTATTGCCAATTCTGAGGAATGATGTATGATGAGAAATGCTTTTCTAACTTATATCTGCCGTTTTGCCTGTCTCGTTTTCTGATGTCGTTATAAGGCGCGATGATATAAATTTTTTGTTAAACCTATCGCCTGCAAAAGCGGTCAGCATCAAGCCTGCCGATATACTCAACAGCCCATAGAAAGGCGGCATATTAATAACTCCTATAAGATATGACATAACTGCCGCCCCTATTATAAATGCAAATATCCTTACACATATGGACACTGCCTTTGAATATGACCCTTTTGCCAAAGCAATCCCCAAATCGGTTGATAACCCTGTCCAGTGTGTGGTCCTGTCAAGCGGGAGCTGTGAAGTAAGCGAATTCTGAAACCCCATGGAAAATGGAAGTATAAAAGCCATTAAAATCCTGCCCGGCCAGTCACCTTCGGGCACATCGGCCGGAATACCCATACCTGCCGCTATAGCCGCTAATAGTATGCATATGGATTGAAGCACCAGGCTTCGGGTCAATCCTATACGATCAAGCAATACCCCGGCAAAGTACGAGCCCATCACAAAGGATAGCCAAATTACCGTCACAAATAATGCTTCAATCGGCATAAAAACCAAATTTATCCCAATATCGGCAATCCTTCCGGACACATGAGAAGACCTCTCAAAGAATACCGAAATGGTGGTTAAGCCGTTGACATTACCTGCCCAAAATGAAAGAACGGATGCCATTATGGTATTCGTTCTGTGGGATTCTAGCATATACCATTTATTGTCGGTCACCTGTTTGTTTTTTGCCATTCGGCCCCTAGTCTCCTTGATTGCAGATTCTGGAGAGATACTCCAATATAAATACAGTAAACACCGGCACGGACTATCACTTCCATATTAGCAGAAGTTGCCGTCATTTGCAAGAACGTAAAAACGTAAAATGATCTGATTTCGGGTAATAGAAGTCCCAAATATGAAAAACTGTATGTTATTATTTCTAACTCCAAAGCAGAACTTGTCCGGCAGATTTATGCGGATTCTATACTATTTTAGAAGAAATGAAGAGGAACTCAAATTGTTTCGTCCGATTACTTTTGCAACCCTGCCAAAATGTCCTTCCGCCTCTGCTAACATGCTTGCATCGGGAATTTTTTCTCCATACCGTACGTGGTTGTATATTTTAGTGCACCACTCCAGTTCTTTTGAGAGCTCTCCTCTAACTACCGTCTTTTTGAGAATATCCATCGTTGTATCGCATTGTTCCCGCTGAACGCCAAGCAGCGGCAGCATTTGAAGAATCGTGGAATACATATGCCTGATTCTTTCCACCGGATCTGAGATGTTTCTGAGATCCCTCCTGCTTTTCCTCATTTTCTTAATCACCCTTCTCAGATTATCATGTTTTTTAACAGGCTTGAGCGTTTCCGTTTCGTCACTGTAGTCCTTTGCTTCCATTGGCTTTCTGCCTGCATTAAGGGAAAGCAGTTTTTTAATCCACTCGATGGCTTTTCGCAAAAGACCGTGTAGTTTTCTTGTCAAATAAAGCAATACTCTATATGCAGCATAAAGCATGATGAAGTTTTTTATTATATTGAATATAAGGTTTATAAACGGATTTGTAAGTTCAGATGCTTCCCCGAATAAATTAAAATCCTGCACGGCAGCCCCACCCTGCGGTTCGGTTCCCAGCGACGGCAGGAGATGCTCCATTGCCCAGAGAACTCCTTTTATGATAAACGTTGTGAGGTAACCCAGTAATTGCAGGATATAAATGATAACAGGCTTGAGGTTGAAAAAAAGTATGATAGCAAAAAAAACAAAGCAGACCGACAACAAATTGAAACGCCTGAGATTCTTGGGCAATATGGATTTTTCCACATGTTTTTTATCAAATATGTTTCTGTCGATATCCTCTTGATTTTTAATGATGAGATAGGCCAGTATAAAGAAATAGGTTGCGGCAAACAACCAGGGTCTCAAATATGCAACGCTGCCCGAAAAATATGGCGCTTCCAGACATAGCGCCAGAATGAAAAAGCCGGTATAAACCGCCGCATTATTCATAATCTGTGTAGCTGCAAGCCTTGAATGTTTTAGCGATATGATATAGGCGATCATTGCCAGCGGTACTTCAAACAGGATCCTGCCTATACCATAATGTCCGTATAATAAAAGTGAAGCCAAAAGAGGCATCAAAATGGCGGACCACACTGCCGCAGCTGTTATAAAACCCGCACCGTCCTTAATATGCAGCATAAAGGAAAAAAATCTTATGAACCTGGAGCCATCCAAATATGAGGCAACCTTTGGTTTATTGTTCCAAAATAGCCATCCGGCCAGATGTCCCGAAAGCATACTCGCTCCGAACAGCGATATGGCCAGAAGCCCTCCATCCGCACCAAAAAGTGCAGTACGCAGTGTAACGGAACCTGAATATATGAATATGCCTATCGCTGCAGTTGCAAGCACCCTTAGCAATACAAACTTTCCAGAAAGCTTCATCTCCCTTCCGCTCCTTTTCCTGCACCAAAAATCTTTCTGTCCATCAACACGTACAATTCTGCTGTCTCTGGTGTCGCACCAGCTTCATATACTGTGTCCAGCAGAACGATGCTAACCGCATTGCCGTACATCCTCAGCCGGTCTGCCTGTTCACATAGTCTCTTGCTCAGATACGCCGTAATAATAACTACTTCTGTGTTCACCAGAACCGGCAGCACATCATCCAATACTGCCTCAAAATCTTTTACATTTTTCATCAACAATCTGGCCAGTATCTTGAAAAGCTCTGAGATATGCTCCCGATCTGCAGCATCGCCGGTAAATATAGCCTGCCTTGCACAAGGAGTTGTACAACCATTCGTACCCAGCCTGACAGAGGTTCCTTCTTTCAGTGCTCTGTCAAACAGCGTAGCGGCTACCTTTATCCCCAATTCCGCCATCTCCTTGTTAATGGTGTCGGAATATTCATAAAGCTGTGATTGCATATTCAGCAGCACTGTCAGACTCCTCTGGGAAGTAAATTCATTTTTCTTTACCATCAGCTTCCCGCTTCTCGCGGAAGCCGGCCAGTGAACACGGTTTAATGGGTCGCCCGGTGTATACTCTCTGGCACCCGAAACCATGAATGGGTCATCAACGATCCACCTGTTAACCACCCTGTCGCTTTGCAGCAGGTTGACAGGTGTAAATAGCTCATCAAGGTTCACGATTTCCGGATAAACCATAAGACATGCATTGACTGCCACAGAAATAGAAACCACCTGGAAATCCAGAAGATCACCACTGACCAGTGTTACATTTTCAGTGGTGAATACTCCTCTCTTCAGGCATTTCAGATTCCATCTTCTGGTAATCTTCTGGTAGCTTTTCAATATGAAGCTGCTTGTCACATGTCTGTTGTCCTGCGCAATGACAGAACATGTTCCTGCAAAATCAAGCCACCGGGAGGAATGAATGTCCACCTTCAGCCAGGGTACCGGCAGCAGCTTACTATTATAAACTTTCTCTATCAGATAGATACTGTCTCCCTCATGTGCCTCGGCAACACTGAATTCACATTTGTAATTCAGTTTATGAAAACCATATTTGCAGAGCAGAAACGATTGAAGCCACAGAACAACTGCAAATATCAGCGCAAGTGCTATGACATCCACATTAACCGCCATTCCGCCGCTGTGCATCGGCAAAAGTTTATTAATATACACCGCTTACCCTGCACAGCAAGGAATGATAAGCGGTTAAACCGGCCATGTGCATTTTGCTCCCAAAGGATAAAAGAGCAAAATATCGCACGGCCATAAATTCATGGTTAGTTTGAAAGCCCCATGGCATAAGTCTTTCAAGCTAACCGCCATTCCGCCGCTGTGCATCGGCAAAAGTTTATTAATATACACCGCTTA
>CAYGHY010000026.1:13950-20808 GCA_964349435.1 uncultured Oscillospiraceae bacterium | reverse complement strand
CGAACAAGATAAATTCGCTTGAGTTTTAGTCATGAGCGAAGCGAATTTTCTTGAGCTATATACTAATATTACCACGTTGATTTCTTTAGCGCGACTTACAAAAAAGCAGAATAGGTGGTGAAATCCGACATGTCGTACATTCAAAAGAAAATCACTATCACAGAAATAGCAGAAAAATTCAACTTCAATAGCGATCATCTTTCCAGGCTTTTCAAAAAGCATCTTGGCTTAAGTGCCGTCAAATATATAAATAGCATGAAAATATTAAAAGCGAAGGAGCTGCTGATTCTTTCAAGTAAAAATGTAAAGGAGATCAGCTATCAGCTCGGATTTAAGGATGGGAAGAATTTTATGAAGCTGTTTAAAAGATATGAGAGCCTGACACCATCTATAATATGACGAGCAGGACTTATTTTTTTAGATATTGTGTGGAAGACTACAATGTAATGAACAAAATGGCCACATATGGCCGGAAGAATATGAAAGGATTGAAAATATGGCAGGAATGAAGAATGTACGGACTGATTTGACGTTGGAGGCACATGAGCTTCTCAGGGAAAAAGTTGTTAAGGAACAAAGTGAGGATAAAAGCATACCAGGTGTTGATTTGGAAAACTCAGGTGATGATGAAATAAAAATAACCAGGGTACGGGTCACTTCACCTGCGGGTGAGGCTGCCATAGGCAAGCCAATGGGCAATTACATTACTATCGAGGTTCCGAGACTCAGAGAAAATGATCAGGAGCTGTATGAAAACACTTGCAAAACACTTGCAAAGGAACTGATAGGAATCCTAAAGCTGGATGAAAAAACCATGACTCTTGTTGTAGGTCTGGGTAACTGGAACGTGACGCCGGATGCCCTTGGTCCCAAGGTAGTGTCGAGCATGATGGTCACCAGACACCTGCTGGAATACCTGCCGGAACAAGTAGATGAAGGTGTTAGGCCTGTGTGTGCTGTAGCACCTGGGGTACTTGGCATTACCGGGATTGAGACAGGTGAGATTATCAGGGGCATTGTGGAACGAATAAGACCTGATTATGTGATTGCTATTGACTCGCTTGCATCACGAAAAATTGATAGGGTCAACACAACAATTCAAATAGCTGATACCGGAATATCTCCCGGCTCCGGAGTGGGAAACAAACGCATGGAGTTGTCGAGGGAGACCCTTGGTATACCGGTGGTGGCCATAGGAGTACCCACAGTGGTGGATGCCGCAACTATGGCCAACGACACGATAGATCTGGTGCTGGACAGCATGATTGAGCAGGCTCCGCAGGGTACAGAATTCTACAGCATGATGAAGGGAATTGACAGGGATGAGAAATACAGAATGATCCAGCAGGTTCTGGAGCCTTACGTTGGCAACCTTATTGTAACGCCAAAGGAAATTGATGAGGTAGTCAGGAAAATAGCCAAGGTGATAGCAAACGGGTTAAATATTGCACTGCATCAGGGGATTGGGTTGAATGATGTGAATCGGTATGTGAATTGAGACGCAGAAACTAATCAAGGAAAGATGAAAGATGATGTAGGAAATATTAAAGGAATAGCAGTATTATATTTAGCAATTAAGTGTTATAATTAGTAGAAAGGTGGTTGTAATGATGAATATATTATTTGTTTATCCCGAATCCCCGAAGACATTTTGGAGTTTCTCATATGCATTGAAATTTATTTCCAAAAAGTCCAGCTTCCCGCCTCTGGGGCTTATCACGATAGCTGCAATGCTCCCGGATGCTTGGGGGAAGAGACTTGTTGACTTGAATGTCTCGCGCCTGAAGGATAAAGATATACAGTGGGCGGATTTTGTTTTTATCAGTGCTATGGTGATACAGAGGGACTCAGCAAGGAATGTAATAAACCGCTGTAAGGCACTTGGCGTTAAAACAGTGGCAGGAGGGCCGCTTTTTACCTGTGAGCATTCGGAATTTGACGATGTAGATCATTTGTTGTTGAATGAAGGGGAATTGACTGTTCCTGAGTTTCTTCGTGATTTGGAAAAGGGTAATCCCAAACACATTTACACGACAAGTAAGTGGGCAGATTTATCAAAAACGCCTGTTCCACTCTGGAAACTTGTAGATATGCGGAAATACGCAACATTGAATATACAATATTCTCGCGGCTGTCCTTACAACTGTGAGTTTTGCAACGTTACTACTCTTTTTGGACATACTCCCCGAACAAAGTCAGCAGAGCAGATATTACAGGAGCTTAATACTATCTATGAAAAGGGTTGGAAAGGAGGGGTGTTTTTTGTAGATGATAATTTTATTGGCAATCGGAAAAAGTTGAAGGAGGATGTTCTGCCTGCACTGATACAATGGATGGAGCAAAAGAAATACCCATTCAGCTTTATTACGGAAGCCTCAATCAACCTTTCCGATGATGAAGAGCTTATGCGGCTTATGGCCAAGGCTGGATTCAATTCAGTTTTTGTAGGTGTTGAAACAGTATGCGAGGAAAGCCTGACAGAATGTAATAAGTTTCATAATAAAGATCGCAACCTGGTGGAGTGTGTCAAGAAAATGCAGCATGCCGGACTTCAGGTTCAAGGCGGCTTCATCGTGGGGTTTGATAACGATAATCCGACCATATTCAAAAGAATGATTGAGTTCATCCAGGATAGCGGCATAGTCACAGCTATGGTGGGGCTGCTGAACGCACCCAAGGGAACGCAGCTATATCAGCGCATGAAGGAGGAGGGAAGGATATCTTCAAGCTTTTCCGGCAGTAATACAGACTTGTCGATGAATTTTATTCCGAAAATGAACATGAATGTATTACTGAATGGGTATAACCATATTATCAGCACAATATACTCACCAAAACATTATTATGAACGAGTCATGATTTTTTTAAAAGAGTATCGGCCTGTTAAATTCGGAATACCTCATTTCAGTTTTAACCAGTTGGCAGCATTGATAAAGGCTAATTTTCACCTTGGCTTTATAGGAAAAGAGAGAAGATATTACTGGAAGTTGTTCTTTTGGTCTATGTTCAAGAGACCTAAGGTATTCTCTCTTGCAATCACATTATCCATTTACGGGTATCATTTCCGGAAGGTGTTCGGAGTAAGTGGAGCGGTGTAAGATGCGATATGGTATGAAACGAATCTATCCAGCGATTTAATGGCAGAACGGATATCGGCATATACCGGAAGACCGTTTTGCTCCATGATTGAAACAAAGTCATGGTAATATCGTCCGGCGTTTACCGAGATAACCATCGGCTTATAATATTTTTTACTTAGATTAACAAGAAGGTTAGCCAGACTGTCAGGTTCGTGACAGGTTTCAGGCGCGGTTTTCAGGGATATGGCATGTGGAACGATTGCAACAAATACGCAGTCTACATTTTCATCCTGTAATACTGCTTCAACGAAATCTGCGTACATCTTGTCGTCAGCCATAGGAGTTATATCAAGAAATGGAGAAGAAGTATCAACCAATCCATGAATATTGATTTTGTTCAGCTTTTCAACAGTAGCATCAGATAACTTTGCCTGCTTGAGGTTGTTTAATTCATCGGCACCCACAGTCGATTCAAAGCCTGCATTTACAACGCCTGCAACTCTGTTGCTTAAGGGAATTTTGTGCGCCAGCAGGGAGAATACCTTGACATAATCATAATGATCTTCTATGTTTTCTGCAAGAATAACACCCGATTGGAGGCATGCCGCCTTGAATACATCGTAGCTTCCCGACATGGATGCCGTATGTGATGCAGCCGCTCTTGCCCCGGCTTCGGTCCGACCGGACTTATACGCTATCAGAGGCTTGCTGATTTCTTTGGCCAACTCGAAGAACTTCCTGCCTTCGCCAACATCAAGACCTTCTACATAGATTGATATTAAGTCAACAGAATTGTCACCCGAGAAATACGCTAACAAATCGCTAATTTTGACGTCATATTTATTGCCGAAGCTTACTATGCTCTTAAAAAGACGGCTGTTTTGCAGTTTGTCAATGGCTGTTACAGCCAAGGCGCCGCTTTGTGTCAAAAGAACGCAATTGCTGAATGGTGAATATTTGACTTCAAGCCTTTTTTCATTTATAAAAAGTGTATTCAAACCATGGTTTAGACCGTCAGGTGCAAAGAAAACCCCCATACAGTTGGGACCTATTATCCTGATTCCTTTCGGGACTGCGGCATCCATCTGCTTTACGAAATCCTGGTATTTAATGTTGGAAGGTATGCCTGAAATCAGAATGACAGCCTGTACGCTTGTTTGTGCAATTGATTTGATAAATTCTATGGTAAACTGTGCCGGAGCCGCATACACGGCAAGATCTACATCATACGGCACATCCAGAATACTGTTGTAAAACCTGTATTCGGTTCCGCTAAAATTGATAGAACCGCCTTTGGAATTGACAAAGTATAAGTCCCTTCTTCCAAGATCGTGAAGCAATTGGGCGATATCTCTGCCAAGGCTGGTTTTGCCGGTGTCGGAGGATACACCTACCACTGCGATTCCAACCGGACGGAAAAAAGCTTCTACATTATTTAGGTTTACAGGGGGCACAAAATTCTCCTCTTTATCGGAAGGAGCAAATTGTGCATATCCATCAATGGCTACAAATCTGCTGTCTTTGGTTATTACAAAGGGGTTGATATCAATTGCCTTTATAATATATTCCGGCGTTTCTTCTGAAACAAAAGAGTAATGATATGCCAACTGGCTCAGAATTGATGCGGCTTTAGCAATGTATTCCATATATTCACTGTGGCCTGACTGCTCGAATTTATGTTTGATATTCAGAGTATTGACCATTTTATTTGCGCTTTCCAAATCCAAGGGGGGTAAAAACAGATTTGCGGGGTCATAGTATTTTGCAAAAAACTCCGCATCATCGCCGCCTTTACTCAGAGTAAGAACCGGTCCGAAAGCGATATCCTCCTTAATACCAAATAAAACTTCGTAACCGATTGCCTGCGTATAGGGGAGAAACTCAACTAAAAGGAACCCTTTGATTTCAGGCTTTTCATCTTCGTTGAAATGGGACAAGACCTCTTCCTTCATACGTGACAGGACAAATTGCACGAACAACGGATCAATATTTTTAATAATTTTAACCCCGCCCAGTTTTTGTTTATGCACGATTTGTGGAGAAACGATCTTTACTACAAGGGATTGGCTGAACGTTTTGAGGGTTGCTTCACTAATTGACAAGGGGTCATCTATTAAAACAAATTCTGGTATTTCCAAGCCGATCTCCTTCAAAATCCCGTATACCTCATATTCATAAAGAGTATCTCGCCCATCGCTATAAGCAGCTTTGAAAATATTATTGATATTGTTAGTAATTTCCCGAGAAAAATGCATATCTACGCTCCTCGTAATTAGAATGAAGAACTATAAAAAGCATATATCCCTTAAGGTATAAAGTCAATAGACCATGGACAATCGCTTTGCAGGGCTAGTTGAAAAACTGCTTGTTTTTGACAACGTTCCGCGTAATCCCACCGGCAAAATTGAAAAGCCGCGTTTAAGGGAAAAATACGGCGCAACAAGTTTAGTGGCATTTCAAACCGAGAGTTAAACCGACCAATTACTACTACAGCGAAAATTTTTGTAGTCTATCGTAGGATAGCAAAATATCTGCAATATATAATTGTACTTGTAAGCTCATAGCAGCGTTTTTCATACCTTAGTGTGCAGCTTAGCTGCGATATGCTATAATGTAAAATAAAAGTAAAAGACAGGGATATGGAAATATGTTGCTGGATCGTACTCTTGACATGATAAAAGGGCTCGATACGCAGGCTGAGGCCGCAGCGCAGGCTCGCCTCGACAGCCTGACAAAGCCTCTTGGGAGCCTCGGCAGACTGGAAGATATTGTAAGGCGGGTAGCTGGTATTACTGGACAAATATGTCCTGCCGTTAATAAAAAGGCCATTGTTATAATGTGTGCGGACAACGGAGTGGTAGAGGAGGGTGTAAGTTCGTGTCCCAAATCAGTCACTGCATCCGTGACACAGAATTTTACTCGGGGCATAACTGGCGTGAATGTGCTCAGTAAACATGCCGGCGCAGATATCCTGATAGTGGACATTGGAGTGGATGCGCAGCTTGTGGAAAAAGGAATACTTAACAAAAAGATAAGAAGGGGTACAGGAAATATAGCAAAGGGTCCCGCCATGACGAGAGAGGAAGCTGTGAAGGCAGTTGAGACAGGCATTGAGATTGTTTGCGAGCTGAGCCAAAAAGGGTTTAATTTACTGGGTACGGGAGAAATGGGTATTGGAAACACCACTACAAGCAGTGCAATTGCTGCTATACTCACCGGGAAGTCTCTGAAAACGCTTGTCGGAAGGGGCTCCGGGCTTACTGATGAAGGCCTGGTCAGCAAGATTGAAGTTATTAAAAGAGCAATCAATGTTAATAACCCCGATATTTCCGACCCGCTGGATGTGTTGTCTAAGCTGGGGGGCTTTGATATAGCAGGGTTGACAGGCTGTTATATCGGCGCTGCAGCCTGCAGGATTCCCATATTGATTGACGGCTTTATTGCCTCTGTTGCTGCTTTGGTGGCAGTGAGGCTAAAGCCTGAGGTGAAACAATTCCTGTTTGCTTCCCATGGTTCTGCCGAACCGGGCAGTGGTGCGGTGCTTGAAGCAATGGGACTTGAGCCGCTGCTGATGCTTGGCATGCGACTTGGTGAGGGCACGGGTTCGGCAGTAGCGTTTCATATTATTGACGCAGCTTTTGCAGCATATAATAACATGGGTACTTTTGGTGATGCTCAAATTGAACAATATAAGCCACTTATATAAAACAAATAAGCTTGCATTATAAAAATGGAGGAAATCATGCAACACACGGTGAACATATATAAAAATGGAGGA
>CAYGHY010000026.1:0-13850 GCA_964349435.1 uncultured Oscillospiraceae bacterium | reverse complement strand
CATATATAAAAATGGAGGAAATCATGCAACACACGGTGAACATATATAAAAATGGGATTGTAACAACAGTGCCCGCGGATGAGGGTACCAACCTTCTGGATTTTCTCAGGAACAGCGATGAATCAATAAATACTCCGTGTGGTGGAATGGGTACCTGCGGCAAATGTGCTATAAGGGTAACCGGCCTGCAAAACACTCCTGCCGGAAGGGAAAAGGCACTGCTTGGAGCTGAAAAGCTTGGGAATAGTTACAGATTGGCATGCAGCAACAGTATCGATTCAGATATTGATGTTTATGTGGATAGAGACATTGGCAGGGATGCATCAATTATCACAGGAGGGAAGAAGCGGAACATCCTGCTTGAGCCAATCGTACGAAAACAATATGTTGAACTGGCTGCACCTACTCTGAATGACCAGGTTTCAGATATTGAAAGGGTGATGACTGCTTCGGACAGGCAGCTCACAGAGATAGATATATCTTTGCTGCGAGGGCTGGCAGATATTTTGAGATGTTCTAGATACAAAGTGACACTTGTGACTATGAATGGAAAACTGCTTGCAGTAGAAACCGGCGATAGTACTCAGTTGCTTTACGGGACTGCTTTTGACATCGGAACGACAACGGTTGCTGCCTATCTGTATAACCTGAACACCGGAGAATGTGAGGCTGTCAGCTCTATTCTAAATCCGCAGAGGAAATTCGGTGCGGACGTAATCACCAGGATATCACACACGATGCTGTCAAAAGAGAATGGAATGGAGTTGCAAAGCTTGATTACCGGCTGCGTCAATGAACTTACAGGCCGGCTTGTGCAAAAGGCGGGAATATCGCATAAGGGCATATATGCTTCCGTATTCACAGGCAATACGACCATGCTGCATTTCCTTATGGGTCTTGATGCAGCCAATATTTCGGTATCGCCTTTTATTCCGGTCACAACGAATCTACAGTATTTCAGTTCAAAGACACTTGGACTTTTTATGAATGAAAATGGTGTCGGGATTGCATTCCCCGGCGTATCGGCCTATGTTGGCGGGGATACGGTGGCTGCCGTTCTGTCTAGTGGCATATATGAAAATGATGAGATATCATTGCTGATAGACATAGGCACCAATGGAGAAATTGTGCTGGGGAGCAAGGAATGGCTCATATCCTGCTCTACAGCAGCGGGCCCGGCTTTTGAAGGAGCCAATATTAGAAACGGAGTAGGCGGTGTGACAGGTGCCATTGATACTGTAGGACCCGGTCCGACCTTTGTATATACGACGATAGGAAATTCCAATCCTGTTGGCATATGTGGTTCAGGCATTGTCGATGCAATTGCCCGGCTGCTTGATGCAGAGGTGATTGATGACACGGGAAGACTGGCAGGAGCAGAGGAAGCAGAGCGGCTTGGGCAGGGTTTCAGTGACAGGCTTATCACGGTTGACGGAATGAGGGCGTTTTTACTATCCACGGGAGGAGAGAAAGATTCTACCGAGCCAATTGTTATAACACAGAAGGATATCAGGGAACTGCAGAATGCAAAAGCCGCTATAGCGGCAGGCATCGATACACTTATCAAGCACTCCGGCAAAGACTATGATGCAGTTGGAAAGGTTTATCTGGCAGGTGGTTTCGGAAGCAGCATTAATATCGGAAGCGCCATAAAAATAGGACTTTTGCCTCGCTCACTGGAAAACAGAATCGAAACCATTGGGAATGCCTCAGGCACGGGAGCTGTTGAAGGCCTGTTGTCCCGGGATATGCTGAAGCTTACAGAAGATTTGAAGTTGAAAATAAAGTATATTGAATTGTCTGCTACAGCGGAATTTGCTGAAAAATATATAGAACACATGCTGTTTTAAGGTAAGGGGACGCTTCCGACAAAGTCCATGGTCAGGAAAAATCCCCGAAAAAAGGATTTTTTATTTGTGCGTCGAATAGATATAAATAATACTTAAACATATTTTGATTGCAGCGTTGCGGTGGATGTAATTGCAGCGTTGCGATGGATGTAATTGCAGCGTTGCGATGGATGTATATGCAAGTAAAAAGGAGGCAGGATTTTGAATTCTGACAGAAACGTACAAAGAAAATGTGGTTTTTGCGGTGAAGGCATTCCGGACAGTGCAGAACGCTGTCCTTATTGCGGGAGTATACTAAAGATTACTTTTGACAACAATCGTATTACTCCATCGGAGAATGACGCAGTCAAAAATACGGAGGGTGCAGAAGAGGAAGGTGGGGAGCAGGTACAGGTTGAACAGGATGCAGAAGTAAACCTGAATACCCCGGAGTTTCGAGATGCGGTCAAAAAGCCGGAAAACGCCGGACCGGACGGTGTTCCGGTAAACAAGGGCGGAATGGAGCAGCGGGCGGAGTTTAAAAGCCACATACAAGGAGGCGCTTATAGACAGATTAGCGGCGGTGGGAATGCTCCTTACAGCAGCAGAGACCGAAATGATATGATAAATCCGTTAAGCAACGGTATGAAGGTGTTCTTGACGATGCTTTTTACAATTATACCTGGTATTGGCCAATTGGCAGGAATAATTACAGCTATTGTTTTTATGAACGCAGAGGGTGACAGTGATAGAAAGAGCTTTGGCGTGGCGCTGCTGGTAGGGTCACTGATTATGTTTGTGCTTGCATGTATCGGCTGTTTTATGCTGGTGATTACTATTTCGTCGGCGAACCAGTTTAACTTTTAATGCAGCATGAGTATCCTTGAGAAGTTTTTTAATCTTGCGGGATCGCTTATTTGCCATCAACTGGCGAGCAGATCGCTTTATGCCGATAACGTTGTGTTGCCGGTCTGTGCCCGGGATACCGGGATATATGCCGGAATTTTCACAAGTGCATTTTTACTGCTGTTGCTTCGGAGATTTAAAGCTCAAAAGCCGCCGGGTATTGCAATATCTGTTTTTATGTGCATACTAATGCTGCCGATGGTTATGGATGGGCTTCTATCTTACGGCGGTATTATTGAGACAAATAACATAGCCAGACTATTCACAGGGGCGCTTTTTGGGCTTCCCATACCCTATTTCTTGGTGCCGGCGGCACATTTCAGCATATATGGCGTCAATAGTAGAGAAGTATTGAAGAATGCTTATGAGTTGACATTGGCATATGCTGTTTTGATAGTTTTATGCATGTTCCTATTGAAGAGCCTCGTGCCTTATACAGCAGCGGGTTTGATTTTTATTTCAGGTTTTTTGTTTTTGTTGTCCAGGCTTACCTATACGATATTAACCAGGATAGGGCGCTGCAGGCAAAAGGTGCTTTATACGGTGACCTTTTGCACGACGCTTAGCATACTGATACTACTATTCTTGATTTCAACATTTATTCTGCAGCCTTTAAAGTCGATATTACTGGGAGGCTAAAGCATGCCGGAACAAGAAAATATGCTGATGTTTAGGTTGTGGGCTAAGCTAATTTCCTTGGTAGGGGATGGTAAATTATGGAGACAAAAAGAGAAATGCGTAAAAGGATTCTTGAGCAAAGGAATGCTTTGTGTCCGGAAGAAGTGTATTCAAAAAGCGCTGCTGTATTAAAACGGCTTTATTCAACCAGGCATTATGATAATGCGAGAATGGTACTCGCATATATGGATTACGGGAACGAGGTAATGACTGGTGAATTTATTAAAAGGTGCATGCGCGACGGCAAGCGGGTTGCGCTGCCAAAGGTTGAATCCGGCAATACATTATCCATATATGAGATAAAAGAGATTGAACGGGATACTCAGATGGGGTTTAGAGGAATTCTGGAGCCTGATGGCAACGTTTTAAACAGACTGGCTCCGGCAAAAATTGATTTGGCTGTCATTCCGGGTGTTGCTTTTGATTTCAACATGTACAGGATAGGTTATGGTGCGGGCTATTACGACAGGTTCCTTCCCGGACTGAAGCCTGATTGTATTAAAGTGGGTTTGGCATATGTCTTTCAGCTGGTGGATAAAATACCCTCCGGAGAGTTCGATGTACCTATGGACATTATTGTCACGGAAAACGGGATAATCCCTGAAAACAGTTAATTACCAACTTGAAAGGATGACCATATGAATAAAAAATTAACTTTAACCGGAGCGAACATTTTATTTTTTGTTTTTACCAGTGTTTTCATTATATACCAGATAGTACTAGGGGAAATAATCGGAAACGAACTCAAAAACAACATATATACTATAGTGCTTATAAATGAATTTGTATTTATTCTCAGTCCGGTGATTATCTACTGTTTAGTTAAAAGAATCAACATTAAGGAAACCTTCAGATTCAACAAGCTAGGGCTTGTTCCTATGTTACTGGTTGCCTTCATATCGGTGCCGGCCTATTTTGTAGCTGCCATGCTAAACAATGTATTGGTCTATTTTCTTCAGTTTATTGGTGATATTCCAGCGCAGCCCATTCCGGTGCCGCAGAATCTGTCGGAATTGGCAATGGGGATACTGATAATTGCAGTGGTACCTGGCATTTGTGAAGAGATTATGCATAGAGGTTTCCTGCTCAAGGCTTATGAAAAACGTGGCTCTTATAAAGCGGTTGTCATTGTGTCTATTTACTTTGGTATTTTTCATTTTGATATAACTAATTTCTTCGGGCCGGTATTTCTCGGACTGGTCATCGGATATTATGTCATAAGGACGAATTCCATATTTGCCGGTATGCTGGCTCATTTTCTCAATAATACCATTGCCACCATTCTGCAGTATATCTATAGAGAGATAGCCATCCCGGAGAAAATGACAATTACATGGGTTGATCTGCAAAAGCTTCTGTTGATAGGTTTCATATGCTTGATTATCACAGCCGGACTGCTGATATTATTCAAAATCGTGACCGAAGGCGGATGTGAAATCTCACCGCCGATCACCACGATAGGTAGAGATGCGAAGGCTATTTTGTCGCATTGGCCTATAATATTGGTACTGGTGATTTTTTTTATAATGATGCTGCTTAATCTCTTAGCAATGGTCATGATGAAGTTAATGGGTTAGAACTCTGTGAAAAATAGGGTTTGACCTCATTACTAAAGTTGGCGGTATAGGTATATAATACTATATAACCCTTTTGCGAGGTGAGCCTGCTTGGACTTCAACATTGAGTTCAACCTTGTGCACTCAAAAAGACTGCTGCTCATTCCCCAATTAAAATTGGCATTAGAAATACTTGAAATGAATTCACGGGAACTGTTTTGTTATATAGAAAACCAGTTGGTAAACAATCCTGCGCTGGAAGAAGCGACAAATGTAGTATTGAAAGAGACTTCAGTGGTGGGATGCACACCCGAAACCGGCGAGGAAGACCTGGATTTGCAAATGTCCGGGGTACCCGAGATCAAGCTGTCGCTGAAAGAACACCTGCTTATTCAGCTCAATGGACTGTTTACAGACAAATGCGGGCACATGATAGGAGAATACCTGATTGACAACACTGATGATAATGGCTATCTGACGGTAGATATCCGGGAAGTAGCCGCTTTTTTTAATGTTCACGATGAAAAGGTAAAGAGAGTACTTGACAAACTCCAATCACTCGATCCGCCCGGAATATGTGCCAGAAGTCTCAAAGAGTGCCTGCTGCTGCAACTTGGGCAGCTTGATGAAGCCGATGATGAGGCAATGCTTGTGGTTGAGAAACACCTTGATGAGATTGCCAGCGATGATGCTGAATCGGTTGCACTCTCAACCGGAATTTCAGTAGATAGGGCACGGGCAATTTTTAGAAAGGTGAGAAGCCTTGAGCCTAGGCCTGGGCGGGAGTTTTATGACAGCGAGACTGAAACACCGGTGCCTCCTGATATCATTATATGTGAAACAGATGACAGGTTTCAGGCCTTGCATAATGAAGAGGCATTTCCTGACATTTGCGTATCTGAAAGTTATGTTATGAAGGCTTCTGCTTATGATGAAAACGAAGCCGGTAATTATGTTCGTGACAAGATAAAAAGCGCAACCTGGTTGATAAAGTGTCTTGAGCAAAGAGAAGATATCATTTCCGCTATAGCCCAGAAGCTATGTGTTTATGAACAGAATTTTTTCAAAACAGGACCTAAAGCTCTTAAGCTCCTTGACAGGCCTTTGTTTGCCGCACTGCTTGACATGCATGAATCAATATTGGAAAAGGCTGTGAATGGAAAGTTTCTGCAATGCAGATGGGGGGTTTTTGAATTACGGAGTTTTTTTGATGAGATGATTGACGACAGCGCAGCGATATGAAAATTAAAACCGGCTATAATGCAAGGAAATAGGGAGACAGTGCGCCAGTACCGTTAAAATGGCCAGAAAGGCTTGCCGGGAGCACCGTGATCTGCTTTCAGATATCCTGAAATGCCCCTTGTGCCGAAATGCTCCCTTTCAATTTCCAGTATGCGTTCTGTAGTATAATGATTTATTTCGCCTACTTTCTTTACTTCTTCAGCATACTCTCTGAGGGCATCAATTTCCTTGGGAGAGAGTGCGGTCTGACAGTCATCAGAATTCAAGATTCTATTGAGTTCGGATGTATACTCATATCCATCATCTACATCTTCTAGTGCAGTCTTCAAAAAGGACATAAGTTTGTTGGGAATTTCTCGCGACACATCTGTCAGCCTCCTTTCAGCATAAAACTATTATACAACTTTTATAATGAAATAAACATATTTTTTCAACTATATATAATGTGCTTTTAGAAATATCGCGGCTGCTTTATCGCAATATTTCTGAAAGGATAATTTTAATATTTCGCTGTAGTTCTAATATGGGACAAATTTTCAACAATATAAATAGTAATAGAAATACAAACATTGTTGGGGGTAATCCGGTAAATGGGTAAAAGGCATTCCGTGGAAAGAAGAATTATCAGGAATTACACAGGAGATGTTTCTTCTATGGAAATCAGGTTTAAAATATTCAAACTAATGCTGGAAGACAGGGAAAGGGGGGGGTTGTCGGGTGCCGGAATACGGAAACAACAGTATAGGGATATATGTAAGAGAGAGCAGGGATGACAATGGTGAAAATCTTGAAACTATTGAGAACCAGAGAGATCTGCTGCTGGATTATGCACAGAGGCATCGACTCGGCAAGGTATATACAGTTTATACGGATGACAACGTCTCTGGTTCAGCTTTTGAAAGAAGCGGACTTAACAGGCTAAAAGAAGATGTGTTGAATGCACGAATCAATGTGCTGCTTCTAAAAGATCTGTCGCGGCTTGGCAGAAACAATGCCAAAACACTACAGTTTCTAGATTTTCTGGAGGAATACGGAATCCGGATATTAAGTAGCGATGGCAGATACGATAGCTTGCGGGACAATGATACAGTTGGGATCGAAACCTGGATTAACGAGCGTTACATCCATGATATTTCCAGAAAAATCCGTTCCTGCCTGCGGTTTAAAATACAGAGAGGCGAATACATTGGAAATGCGCCATTTGGTTACAAGAAGGCGGAGGGTGAAAAAAACAGACTTTGCCCGGATGAAGCAGAGTTGGAAACTGTCAGATTGATATATAGATTATATCGCTCAGGAATGGGATACACAACGATTGCATCATTGCTAGACGAAAGAGGTTGTCCGCCACCGAACGGTGTCAGATGGAACAGGATTACTGTGAGAAGAATACTGTGCTCCCGCGTATATATAGGTGACACAGTGCAGGGGGTCAGTGAAAAGGTCAGCTTCAAAAGTAAAAAAACCAGACGCCTGCCGCAGAATGAGTGGGTAATAACAGAGGGCACCCATGAAGCAATCATATCAGCGGAAGAATTCCAGGAGGTGCAGAGGATAAGAGAGGGAAAGGGGATAGGGAGAACTGTTGGCAAGGGTTATTTGCATATGCTAAACGGTTTGGTATGGTGTGGCGGATGTGGCAGCGTCATGTATGCTAGAAAAAGGAATGCCGGTAATGCGTACGTTTGCGGGAATTATTTCAGAAACGGAAAAGTGGCATGTGCAAGTCATTTTGTTTATGAAAATATAATGATACAATGTGTTAACAATGAGTTTGCACAGTTGTTCTTAAATGGCGACTATTTACCTGAGCTGCTGCAGATGATAGAGGCTTCAGGCATAATAGAAAACGGAAACGGAACGGAGGCTGCGAGGGTTCAAAAGCAACTGGCCGCATGCCGGCGGCAACAGGAAATATTATATACGGATAGGTTGAAAGAGCAGATATCGGAACAGCTTTTCATCAAGATGAACAAT
The DNA here is from genome assembly GCA_964349435.1 of uncultured Oscillospiraceae bacterium. GTDB lineage: Bacteria > Bacillota > Clostridia > Acetivibrionales > DTU013 > CAYGHY01. The sequence goes on along the minus strand of CAYGHY010000026.1, from coordinate 5,662 downwards.
GTGCTTGAGGGACGGTTGAGCGCCGTTGAAATGGAGCTTGAGAGGTTAAGCCAGAGAGCATTGGATGCGAGGGATATTGGCAACCTTATTAACGAGATTATAGCAAGGGTTGAGAGAAGCCGGTTGACAAATGAGTTGGCAAGGCTGATGGTGAGAAGAATCACAGTATATGACGAAGGAGATTGTCTGCCGCTGTCAGTCAAGCAAGGGGTGGAAATGCCGGGAAGAGGGCAAGGGACTATTGTAATTGATTTTAGGATGACTGGGAAGGTATAATAAGAGAGGGCAAACAGAAGCCGGAAGCCGGAAGTTGGAAGTTGGAAGTTGGAAGTTGGAAGCAGGGAGAGGAATTGTTATGAAAAAGGTATTGCTGATATACAATCCACTGTCGGGCAATAGAAATGTTCCAAAGAAGCTTGATTATATTATCAGCCGCTTTATTGAAAAGGATCTGCTTGCCATTCCTTTCCGTGTTGAAGGAGAATGTGGTGATAAGCTGCAGCAGTTACTTTCTGATGACGAATACAGTTATATAGTCGTTTCCGGTGGAGACGGAACGGTGAATATGCTTGCAAGCGCGTTACTGGCGAACGGACGGGACATTCCTTTGGGAATTATACCATCAGGCACATGTAATGATTTTGCCAGAAGTCTTAATATTCCTTCAGATGTAAAAAGGAGCCTGGATATTATTCTGGCAGGCAATATTGCTCGTATTGACGCCGGCCTGATTAATGATAATAAATATTGTCTGAATACCTGTGCAGGAGGTAATTTTGTAGATGTTTCATACAGCACCAGCAGTGAATTCAAAAAGAATTTCGGACCTCTTGCATATTATGTCAGGGCACTTGGCGAGTTTTCAAATTTAAAGCCAGTAAATCTTAAAATTACCACAGACAATGAAATCATAGAAGATGATTTTTTACTATTTCTTATATTGAATGGCAAGCATGCAGCCGGTCTCTCAAATCTTGTGGGTGATGCAGACCTTTCTGATGGGTACATGGATATACTGCTGCTAAAATCATGCCTGCATATTGAGTTGGCAGGATTGCTTTTTAAAGTATTGAACAATGATTTTATCAATGACAAAAATGTTATATGGCTCAGGACAAATAAATGTACCATCGAAGGCGACAGGGGATTTTCACTGAGTGTTGATGGTGAGAGGTGGGAAAGTCTGCCTATATCTATCCGGTTTATACAACAGATCCTCAAAATATTCATCAAGTGAAACTTTGTCACTTTTCATTTCGCTTTCTCAACTCTCTTATTTTTGTAATAATACCATATTAAGGACATATATTAATATTGTGAATCGAGAAAGAGGATATTCTGCATTTGCTTCAGAAATGACCTCTTTCAATGGATGCTCAGAATTTTCCGTATCATGCTTTGCAATAGATTAGGGGGGTTGTCGGGTGGAAAAATACAGCATATATCAGCAGATTGCTGAGAGGACGCAAGGAGATATTTATATAGGTGTTGTCGGACCTGTCAGGACAGGCAAATCAACCTTGATTAAAAGGTTCATGGATTTGTTGGTCATACCGAACATAGAAAATGTATACAGCCGCGAAAGAGCAAAGGATGAGCTTCCGCAGAGTGCCACAGGGCGTACGATAATGACTACGGAGCCCAAATTTGTGCCAAATGAAGCAGTCGAGATCACTCTTGATGAAACCCTGAAGCTCAAAGTCAGATTTGTGGACTGTGTTGGCTATCTGGTCAAGGGGGCGCTTGGCTATCTGGAGAACAATTCCCCCAGAATGGTATCCACACCATGGTTTGATTACCAGATACCATTTGAACAGGCAGCAGAGATAGGTACAAAAAAAGTTATCAACGACCATTCCACGATTGGGCTCGTAGTAACAACAGACGGCAGTATAACGGATATAGCCAGAGAAGATTATATTGAAGCAGAGAAAAGGGTCATCAATGAACTGAAAGAGATCAACAAGCCCTTTATAATTGTGCTCAATTCCGTCATACCATATGACAGTGAGACGGAGAAGTTAAGGCAGGAGTTGGAGGAAAGGCATACAGTTCCTGTAATCAGTGTAAACTGTGCCCAGATGCGCAATGAAGACATGGCCCGTATAATGGAGCGGATTCTGTTTGAATTCCCAGTATGTGAAATAGGTGTAAACATTCCTAAATGGGTTGAAACACTTGAGGATGCCCACTGGCTCAGAGTTGACATGCTCCAGGCAATCAGGGATACATTTAAAGGTGTTCAGAAAATACGTGAAGCTAAGGATTCTGTTGCCAGGTTCACAGATTATGAATTCATTAAGAAAGCGAATCTGGCGGAAATCAATGCCGGCATAGGAAATATGCTGCTCATTCTTGAAACCCCGGATGATCTGTTTTACAAGGTTCTGAGCGATACATCGGGGCTTCGGATAGAGGGCGAGCACAAGCTGATAAGCCTCATTAAAGACCTGGCAAGGATCAAAAAGGAATATGAGAGAGTGGAGTTCGCACTGCATGAGGTGAAGGTAAAGGGGTATGGGGTAGTGACTCCGCATATGGAAGAGATGACGTTGAACGAACCGGAAATTATCAAGCAGGGCAATCGCTTCGGCGTTAAGCTGCGGGCCAGTGCACCCTCCATACATATGATCAGGGCGGATATAGAAACTGAGATTGCGCCGCTGGTAGGAACAGAAAAGCAGTCTGAAGAATTGGTGAATTATTTGCTGAAGGAATTTGAAGCAGAACCAGGTAAAATATGGCAATCAAACATATTTGGCAAATCTCTGCATGAATTAGTAAGTGAAGGTCTTCACAACAAACTTAACAGGATGCCGGAGGATGCGCAGTTTAAATTGCAGGAAACGCTGCAGAGGATTATAAACGAAGGCAGCGGAGGACTGATCTGCATAATATTGTGAAATGACAGAGACTGGAGATCAGATGTCATAAACAAGATTGTGGAATTATTCAGATCCCTGAAGTATCGGAGCGTTCATAATGATAGCTTGATTAGGACAATTCTAAAATGGGGGGCAAAACGGGAGGAACGGGAGAACAGAACGGGAGGGCATTGCCTGAAAAAGGGTAATGCCCCTTTTATCGTGCAAATACCTGTGGTATACTAAAGTCAATTTGATAATTACAGATGGTTGGAGGAGCTATATGGGAAGTAAGGAGATATTTGATTTTTGGCTGGGGAATGATTACTTTGATGTCGATACGAAAAGGGAACTTGAACAGATAAGGGACAACCCAAATGAAATAGAAGAAAGGTTTTACAGGGATCTGGAATATGGTACTGGAGGGTTACGAGGTATTATCGGAGCCGGCACAAACAGGATTAATATTTATACGGTTAGAAAAGCATCTCAGGGTCTTGCCAACTATCTGATCAATACTGTTGAAGACGCACGCCGGCGCGGTGTTGCCATTGCTTATGATTCCAGGCACATGTCAGCGGAATTTGCATTGGAGGCGGCAAAGGTTTTTGCTGCCAATGGATTTGTTGCTTACCTTTTTGACGAATTGCGCCCGACACCTGAGCTCTCATTTGCCGTCAGGCATCTGAAGGCTGCCGCAGGCATTGTGATCACTGCAAGCCACAATTCCAAACAGTACAACGGATACAAGGTATATGGCATGGATGGAGGACAAATATCCCTTGAGGGATCCGAGGCAGTTCTCAGAGAAATTGAAAGAATATCTGACTTAACGACAGTAATCCCCATGTCTGAGCAGGAGGCATTTGCAAAAGGTCTTATCAGGAAAATAGGCAGCGAGATTGATGATATTTATATTAACAATCTAAAGACTTTGATGGTAAACCCATTGGTTGCAGCGAGAAACCCGAATCCGATTAAAATTGTTTACACTCCGTTGCACGGTGCCGGCAACAAACTGGTAAGAAGAATTCTGAAAGAGACAGGTTTTGAAAAAGTTTTGGTTGTCAGCGAGCAGGAAATGCCGGATCCGGAATTTTCTACTGTAAAATACCCGAACCCTGAGGATAATAACTCGTTTAAACTTGCCGTCGAATTGGCCAGAAAGGAAGACGTGGATCTGATTATCGGCACTGACCCTGATTGCGATAGAGTAGGCGTAGTTGTCAGAAATTCAGCAGGTGAATATATTGTGCTCACAGGAAATCAGACAGGATGTCTGCTCCTTGAATATATACTCTCACAGAAGAAAGAATCGGGGAGTCTTCCTACTAATGGCTTTGTAGTTAAAACTATTGTCACAAGCGAGCTGGCACGTAAGATTGCCGGTTATTACAATGTTGAATTAATTGAAGTGCTCACAGGCTTCAAATTCATTGGCGAGAAAATTATGGAGCTTGATGATTCAGGTCTAAAGAAGTTTATTTTCGGTTTTGAAGAAAGCTATGGGTATCTTGCAGGAACCTTTACTAGGGACAAGGATGCTGTGGTGGCAAGCATGCTGATCGGTGAAATGGCCGCTCATTATAGAAACCGCGGAATGACGCTTTATGAGGGACTACAGGAGATATTTGATAAGTACGGTTATTATGTTGAGGGAATCACATCATTTACACTTGAAGGCAAGGAAGGCGTGGAAAAAATCAATTATGGAATGGAGGCTCTTAGGGCGCAGAAAACAGGAAAATTCGGTGTTTGTGAAATAGAAGCAATAAGGGATTATCAGCTCGGAGAGATCTTTTATATACGTGCAAACAAAAAAACAACCCTTGACCTCCCAAATTCCAATGTTCTTTATTATGAACTGACAGATGGTTCATGGTTTTGTATCAGGCCTTCAGGGACAGAGCCAAAAATAAAAATATACTACGGTGTATCAGAATTGACTTTAAGTACAGCTCAACAAAAGCTTGAATATATAAAAGAAAATGTAATAGGTGTCATTCAAAGGCTGATTTATTAACAATGTACGAATTAATTTCTGCAGCATTAACTAAATTCAAAGGTCAGCCTGTCTATGGTAAATGGCTCTTAATTCCGATATTATTTTGCGGCATGGGGTAGATACATCAAAATCTTCCTGACCGGAGCATTTTCTATAAAGTCCATAATCCATTGAAGCACAAACATGACAAGGCTTCTTACCTGACGTAAGGCCATTTTCCAATCCTTCAAGGACTTCAAAATTGTATATGTGTATTGGGCTAAGCAGTACATGAAGGTTTCTGAAATAATGCTTCTGTGGCAGCCGCCTGAAGCTGCCGCAGGTTTCCTTGTAATACCAAGGAACTGCCGGACGATCAATAATATATGGATGCCTAGCTTCATAGTATAATATACCCGGAAGTTGCGGGCTGCAGTGTATATATGTGCCGATACTGCATTTGAGGCAGTGTCTGTGGCATCCTGATCTGACAAGATTGGCGCAGAATATGCAATTTGCATTCAATTCCGAGGTGTGCCGTTTATACAGTTCGGGCATATAGTCCCGTATAAAATGCCACTTGTATATGGTGTCTTCAGAAACCATGCAAATGATTCCCATCGGTTTTATGGTTTTAATAAAACCTTTAATCATAGGCCATAACCGCACCAGAAAGGATGCGTCTATCATATCTGCAACAGATATCTTTATCATAATGGCTCCTTTTTAAACAATGTTAACAAACACATAATACCATTTTTAACTTAAAATATCACTTATTACCCAATATGGCATTATAAATTAAGATATGAAT
>CAYGHY010000025.1:0-20936 GCA_964349435.1 uncultured Oscillospiraceae bacterium | reverse complement strand
TTTTTTGCATCCTGAGCACCCTCCTTAAACAGGGAAAGGGGATTCCCCTTTCCAAACCCCAGCATAGGAATTGTTTAGGAGATTTATAAATTCCTATGCTTTAAAAAAGGAAGTAATGAAATTACTTCCTTTACCACCGTCATCCTGCGCAGTACTGTTTATTCAGCGCAAATGACCATTAATGAAATATATTCTTCAGCGTAACCGCCAGATGACATCGTTCCACCTGAGCTCGCTGCGGAACGTACGCAAATTAGTTTCCTTATTTATCAGCAGACACTCTATTCCAAGCATCTCAGCCCAGTCTTCCATATGCTCTGAAGTCAGGTCAAAGGAGAAGGAGGTGTGATGTGCACCGCCGGCAAGTATCCAGGCTTCGGCTGCTTCCTTCAATGACGGCATCGGTTTCCACAGTATTCGCGCCACGGGAAGTTTAGGCATGGCCCAAGGCTGCGCGACAGCTTCGACATCGTTTACGATCAGGCGGAAACGGTCACCCATATCAATAATTGACGCAGCGACAGCCGAACCGATATTACCGTCAAAAACAATACGTGCAGGGTCTGCCTTGTTTCCTATCCCTAGCGGATGCACCTCTATCCTTGGTTTGCCGGCCGCAATGGACGGGCATACCTCAAGCATGTGAGCTCCAAGAATCATCTCGTTTGAAGGCTCCAGGTGGTATGTATAATCCTCCATAAAAGAGGTTCCCTTTGGCAGTCCCGAACCCATTACTTTCATTATTCTAACCATTGCAGCTGTCTTCCAGTCACCTTCTCCGCCAAAGCCGTATCCCGCTTCCATAAGTCGTTGTACCGCCAGACCCGGTAGCTGCTTCAGGCCGTGCAGGTTTTCGAAGGTGGTTGTAAATGCTCCAAAACCGCCAGCCTGCATAAAGGCTTTCATAGCCAGCTCTATCCTGGCCTGTACTCTGATGGAATCTCTTGTCTTTCCTTCAGTTCTGCCCTCGCCGGCAACATCATACAGCTCGTCATATTCCTGGAGAAGTGTATTTGCTTCAGCGTCTGAAACCTCATTAACCAATTTGACTAGATCACCGACTCCATAACCATTTACAGCCCAGCCCAGCTTGATCTGCGCTTCTACCTTATCGCCTTCCGTAACTGCAACTTCACGCATGTTGTCGCCAAAGCGGGCAACTTTAAGCTTTTTAGACTCTGAATAGCCTATGGCGGCACGCATCCAGACTGAAACACGGCTAATTACCTCAGCGTCCTCCCAGTATCCCGCAACCACCTTGCGCCGGAGGCGCATCCGAGCTCCGATAAAACCGTGTTCTCGATCTCCATGTGCGGACTGGTTCAGATTCATAAAGTCCATGTCGATACTATCCCACGGGATATCTCTGTTATACTGCGTATGAAGATGCAGTAACGGCTTTCGGAGGATGGATAAACCTGCAATCCACATTTTTGAAGGTGAAAAAGTATGCATCCAGGTGATGATGCCTGCACAGTTTTCACTGCTGTTTGCTTCTTCGCATATTTTTCTGATTTCTTCTGAAGTCGTTACAACAGGTTTGAAAACAACCTTACCGGCAATAGCAGAATCCATATCGAAAGCCTCAGCCATGATCCGGGAATGCCCTGCTACCTCCTGCAGCGTTTCCGGCCCGTATAGATGCTGACTTCCTGTGACAAACCAGAACTCAAACTTTTTTAAATCAACCATAGCTATGCCTCCCCCATAATACGCTAAATGTTACAGCGAAATATATTAATTAATGTTTGTTTCACTGTAGTATAAATGTTATTTCAATAGTTTCATTGCTTTTTCTATCACATTTTCGACAGTAAAGCCGTATTTTTTAAATAGCCGCTCTGCAGGAGCAGATTCTCCAAAGCCATCCATAGCAATGACAGCGCCATGGAGGCCGACATATTTATGCCATCCCAGAGAAACGCCTGCTTCAACTGCAATCCTCTTTGATACGCCTGAAGGGAGTACGGTCTCCTTATATGCGGTATCCTGCTCCTCAAACAGCTCCCATGAGGGCATACTTACGACCCTTGCCGCCGCCCCCTTGCTCATGAGCTGTTTTCCTGCCTCATATACCAATTGCACCTCTGATCCGGATGCCATTAAAATAATCTCAGGGTCCTTTCCTGAATCCAGTATGACATAGGCTCCCTTTAAAGCTTCCATTCCCGTCATTTCAAGCTGGGGCAGATTCTGTCTTGAAAGCACCAGCGCCGTAGGCGAGTTTTTTCTAGACAGTGCGGCATACCAGCCTGCAGCGGTTTCTTTCGCATCGCAGGGACGGATTACCGTAAAATTCGGAATGCTCCTCAGCGCAGCCAACTGTTCTACCGGCTGATGAGTAGGTCCATCCTCTCCTACGCCTATGCTGTCATGCGTAAGCACATATATCACCGGCAGCTTCATCAAAGCGGAAAGCCTCATGGATGGTTTCATATAGTCACTGAATACAAAGAAGGTAGCTACATATGGTGTTAGTCTGCCATGAACCGCCATACCGTTTGCGATAGCTGCCATTGCATGCTCCCGGACGCCAAAATGCAGGTTTGAGCCGCTGTGATCCTCAGGCGAAAAGTCGCCCCTGCCCTTCATGATAGTCTTTGTTGAGGGTGAGAGGTCTGCCGAGCCTCCGATAAGATTAGGTATTTTGCTTGCCAGTATGTTTATTATATCGCCTGAAGATGACCTGGTGGCATTGGCCTTGCTCTCATAACTCCAAAAACCGCCGTCCCGGGGTAATTCTGAGGCGAAATCATTATTTTTCCAAGTTTCCCATTCAACAGCCAGATCGGGGTATTCCTTTATATAACCTGCCTGAAGATTATCCCAGACCTTTTCCAGTTCAGACCCTTTAAGGCGGATTGTCTGAATGTGATTCGCCACTTCCTGTGGCACATGGAAACTCTCTTCATAATTCCATCCCAGGCATTCCTTTGCAGCTTTCAGATTATCCTCTCCGAGGGGTTCGCCATGACTGGATGCCTTGCCCTGCTTGGCCGGGCACCCATAGCCAATTTGTGTCTTTACTAAAATAAGCGCAGGTTTGCCGGTTTGTGATTTTGCTGCCTTTATCGCGGCATCGATATCGTCAACATCGGTTCCGTCCTCCACCAGCAGCGTCTGCCAGCCATAAGCCTCAAAGCGTTTGGCGGTATCCTCCCGGAAGGCAATATCTGTATCTCCTTCAATGGTTATTCTGTTGGAATCATAAAGCACAATGAGTTTCCCAAGGCCGAGGGTTCCGGCCAATGATGCGGCTTCGGATGCCACCCCCTCCATCATGCAGCCATCTCCTGACAGTACGTATGTGTAATGATCTATAAGCGGATATCCCGGGCGGTTGAATTTCTTTGCCAGATATGCTTCGGCCATGGCCATTCCAACACCATTTGCTAAACCCTGGCCAAGCGGCCCGGTTGTAACTTCCACACCCTTTGTGTGCCCGTATTCCGGATGACCCGGTGTCAGACTGCCCATTTGCCTGAAGCTTTTCAGGTCATCGATAGTCAGCCCGTATCCGAACAAATGGAGCAATGAGTAGATAAGCATAGATCCATGTCCTGCAGACAATATAAACCTATCCCGGTCATCCCAGACAGGATTGGCTGGGTTGTGTCTCAGATTCTTTGCCCAAAGCGCATATGCCATAGGAGCAGCCCCCATCGGCAGCCCGGGATGTCCTGAATTGGCTTTCTGTACTCCATCCGCAGACAGCAGTCTCAAACAGTTGATTGTTAAAAGCTCGATCTTGTTCATAAGTGCCTCCTGAATTAATGTGTATGTATTAGCATTATGGATATTTTACCACATGTAAATATCTATTAAAAGCCTTAAGATAATGATGCTTCACTTATCTGGAAATACTGCTATAATCTTATTATAACCAGATTCAAATTCAAAGATATGTCATGTAATAATCTTTAATTTCATAATTTACTATACATATCGGAATCTATATAATTAAAATAGAGAGTTCATTGGTTTGAAAAATGAATTTTATTGGAGGGATTCAAATTGGGTAACAGTCTGTTGAGGAATTGTAAAAAGGCAATTGCGTTTTTGTCTGTATTTGCATTGGTTTTTGTATACATACCTGTCAGCAGCGCGGAGACGGCAACGGTTTATCGTGAGGCCTTTGCAAGCGGCGCGGGATTCGCAAAGCAATCAGGTGGCGCCAGCCTGACGCAGGTCACCGGTAAGGTTTTTGACGGCAATAGTGACGGAGCCGCCTTATATGTAAGCAAAAGAGCAAACAATTGGGATGCAGTGGATTTCAATTTCAGCGATGTCGGTATGAAAAACGGCAAATCTTATTCGATCACAGTGAAAGGATATGTTGACTCCGATGTGAATGTACCTGCCAAAGCGCAGGCGTATCTTCAGACTGCAGACAGCTATGCCTGGCTGGCAGGTGCCGATTATGCCGCCGGAAAAGCTTTCACTTTGACCGGCAAGTATACTGTCGATGCCAGTAAAAATGATACGAGGGTACGCGTTCAATCTAACGATGAAGGGAAAACGGTACCCTTCTATATAGGAGAGGTCCTGATTACAGAGGAGGCAAGCTCAGGCAAGGCGGATTCTGACAAGGGCGACAGCGGGAAAACCGGGAAACCCGCCGAAAAGTTCACGACAGTAACCTTTGAGGACCAGAAAGCAGGCGGTTTTGTCGGCAGAGCCGGCACCGAAAAACTGACAGTAACAAAGGAAGCGAACCGTACCGCCGGCGGCGCATACTCCTTAAAAGCAGAGGGCAGAACAACTGCGTGGCACGGGCCTTCGCTGCGTGTTGAAAAATACATAGACCAGGGCAGCGAATACAAAATTACTGCCTGGGTCAAGCTGATAGACCCCGCAAGCTCGCAAATCCAGCTTTCCACGCAGATTGGCAGCGGAAGCGGCGCATCTTATGCGAATCTCACGGCAAAAACAGTCGGTACAAGCGACGGCTGGGTTGAGTATGTAGGGACATACCGCTATAGCAATGTAAGCAGCGGGTATATATCCATATATGTAGAAAGCTCCAATAACGCTACAGCATCTTTCTATATAGATGATATCAGTTTTGAAGGCACAGGTTCGGGGGCTCAAAAAATACAAAAAGACCTGACTCCGATTAAAGATGTCTATAAAAAAAGTTTCCTGATTGGAAACGCCATATCGGCTGAGGAAATTGAAGGCGTCAGACTTGAGCTTTTGAAAAAGCATTTCAATGCCGCAACGACAGGCAACGCAATGAAGCCGGACGCGCTGCAGCGCACAAAGGGCAGCTTTACCTTTGACTCGGCGGATAAGATAGTCAACAAAGTGCTGGCCGAGGGGTTCAAAATGCACGGCCATGTGCTGGTCTGGCATCAGCAGTCACCGGCCTGGATGAATGTTAAGTCAGGTGCAAGCGGCAATACTGTCTACCTGGGACGCCAAGAAGCTCTGGAGAATATGAGGACACATATCAAAACGGTGGTTGAGCATTTTGGTAACAGGGTAACCTCCTGGGACGTAGTAAACGAGGCGATGAACGATAATCCGCCGAATCCGGCGGATTGGAAGGCATCCCTGCGTCAAACCCCCTGGTATCATTCCATCGGAGCCGACTATGTAGAACAGGCGTTTATAGCAGCAAGAGAAGTGCTGGATAAGCATCCGGAATGGAATATCAGGCTTTATTACAATGATTACAATGAGGATAATCAGAATAAATCTCAGGCAATATACAATATGATTAAGGAAATTAATGCGAAATATGCTAAAACGAATAAAGGCAAACTCCTGATCGACGGCATCGGCATGCAGGGCCATTATATCGTGACCGCGAACCCGGCGAATGTTCAAATGTCCTTGGAAAGGTTCATTTCTCTGGGCGTAAAAGTAAGCATCACCGAGCTTGATATTCAAGCCGGAGGCAACCACCAGCTTTCCGAAAAGCAAGCTAATGCTCAGGGCTACCTGTACGCACAGTTATTCAAAATCTTCAAGGCTAACGCTAAAGACATCGAGCGAATTACCGTTTGGGGATTGGATGACGGTACAAGCTGGAGGTCAGCTACAAATCCGACGCTGTTTGACAAGAACCTTCAGGCGAAGCCAGCCTACTACGCTGTAATCGATCCCGACAAGTTCATGGACAAACACAAACCGGCAACGCCGGAAGGCGCAAAACAATCAACCGCCAAATACGCTACACCCATGATAGACGGGAAAGCGGACGCCGTTTGGAACAGTGCGTCTGCACTGCCGATCAGCCGGTATCAGATGGCATGGCAGGGAGCGACCGGAACAGCAAAGGTTCTTTGGGACAGTAAAAACCTGTATGTTTTGATTCAGGTCAGCGACGCGCAGCTTGACAAAAAAAGCAAAAATGCATGGGAACAGGATTCCGTGGAGGTTTTCCTGGACGAAAACAATGGTAAGACCTCGTTCTACCAGAAGGATGACGGACAGTACAGAGTCAACTTTAACAACGAGACTTCCTTCAACCCGGCAAGCATTGCAAAAGGCTTTAAATCGGTAACCAAGGTTTCAGGAACAAGCTATACCGTAGAAATGAAGATACCTTTTAAAACTATAACTGCCAAAGCCAATACAAAGCTTGGTTTCGACGTTCAGGTTAATGATGGCAAAGACGGCGCCCGTCAAAGCGTAGCAACATGGAACGATGCCACCGGCAATGCATATCAGGATACCTCCGTTTTCGGTGTCCTTACCCTCAACCGCAAGTAGTTTCGGGCAACGTACTTCCGACACTTAGGTGACGGATAAGTGATTGGATGCGAATTATGTAAAATGACATTTCAGAGGAACATTTTTGAAATGTCATTTTTTACATTTCCCAAGCCCTCCCTATTTTAACCAGCTTCTTATGACCTCCAGTAATTTTTTTAGGTCGATAGGTTTCGAAATATAGTCATCCATACCTGCTTCAAGGCATTTCTCCCTGTCTCCTTTTATTGCACATGCTGTCACGGCAATAATCGGAACTCGACTTCCTATCTCTATTTCGTGCTTCCTGATGAGTCTTACCGCAGTAAACCCATCCATTTCAGGCATACGCACATCCAGCAATATCATGTCTATCCGCTGCTTTTTAAAAACCTCCACAGCTTCACGTCCAGAATTTGCAGTAATAATACAGTATCCATTCTGGGATAAATATTTTACAACAATTTTTCTACTGACCTCATCGTCTTCAGCCAGTAATATTGTTCTCTTCTTTTCATCTTTGCACATAAGCATCCCACTTTAAACATGCCAGCTATTATTTACCCATTAAAGCTACAGTTTAGGCTATGTGCAACGTTCTCTTCCCTATTTATTCCGCAATAGGCAGTATTAAGCTTCAGCATGTTTACCTCCTCCTCACAAAAATCAGTATTCTCATACTCTTTTCCTCCATTTATGCACCTGATAACTTACCACATCACCGGTAAGTTATCAGGTGTGACTCACCAATGAAAATTAATACTTTCCGAATTCAGCATCGCTCAGAGCTACTCTCGGATTTTTCCGTGGGCTGTTTTCACGCTTGTTGCTCCTGTTATCTGACGACTGCTTTTTTGCGACTGTGTTGTCATTTTTTGTTCTAGCTTCATGAAGATGTCCTTTGCCTGACTGGTCTTCCTCTTTTTTCAGTCTGAATCTGCCAATCATATCCTTCAGTAGATCAGCCTGACTGGAAAGCTCCTCGCTGGCGGCGGCGCTTTCCTCTGCTGTCGCAGAATTGCTCTGAACCACCATGGACACCTGTTCCACTCCCTGATTAACCTGTGCAATGCTTGTGGCCTGTTCATTGGAAGCGGATGCAATAGCGCCCACCAGATTTGCCGCCTCCGCTACGCCTTTTACAATTCTATCCAGTGCGGCTGCAGTTTCATTGGCAATCTTAGTACCGGTTTCCACTTTTTTAATGGAGCCCTCAATCAAGCCAGTCGTCTCCTTTGCTGCACTGGCGCTTCTTGCTGCAAGATTTCTGACCTCCTCCGCCACCACTGCGAAGCCCTTCCCGTGTTGTCCCGCTCTGGCTGCTTCGACTGCCGCATTCAAAGCTAGAATATTTGTTTGGAAAGCAATTTCATCAATAACCTTGATAATCTTAGATATATTGGCGGACGATGTATTGATCTCCTCCATAGCTTTAAGCATGTCCTTCATTTGAGCATTGCCATCGGCTGCATTATTTTTCGCATGCAATGCAAGCTCATTGGCATTATTGGCGCTTACCGCATTTTGCTTGGTTTGCGCTGCGATCTCGGTAATGGAGGCTGTAAGCTGCTCTATGGAGCCCGCCTGCTCTGTAGCGCCCTGAGACAATGCCTGGCTGCCGTCCGATACCTGTCTTGAACCCGCAGCAACCTGATCTGACGCATTGTTAATGTCTGAAAGGACCTGATTAAAGGATTGAATTATCAGATTCAAGGCTCCCTTGATCTGTGCAAAATCACCTTTATAGTCGCCGGAGGTCTCCACTGTCATGTTGGAATTTGCCATTTCTGTAAGCACATTCGCTATATCGCTTACATAAGACGAGAGAGCGTCCAGTGTATTATTCATGGCGTTTTTGATTTCCGCATGTTCTCCTTTATAGTCCCCCATTACTCTTAGCTGCAGATTGCCGTTTGACATTTGATTCAGTACGGCTGCTGCTTCCTGAACCGGTTTGATTACCGCATCCAGCGTTCCGTTGACACCATCCACTATTTTTGCAAAGTCGCCTCCATGCTTCGAAGCATCCGCTCTGGTTGCCAGCTTTCCTTCAATAGCAGCCCTGGACAGCATGTTTGCATCTGCGACCAAAGCATTTACGGCGTCTATGCAGGTGTTCAGGTTGTTCTTGATAGTGTTGAAGTCGCCATTATAGTTGTCGGTGATTTTTGCGGGTATATTACCCTTGCTTATCTTATCCACATAGTCGGCGGCAACATTCAAAGGTCCGATTACCGCATCCAGCGTTTTATTGACACCGTCCACGATTTTTTTATAATCGCCCCCATGCTTCGAGACATCCGCCCTGGTTGCAAGCTTTCCTTCGATAGCAGCCTTCTCCAGCATATTTGCGTCGGTTATTAAATTATGTAAGGCATAAATAATTTTTTCAAAGGAGCCGGCAAGATTCCCGATTTCATCTTTAGTATCAATTTTAAGATCAAAGTCAAGGTTTCCTGCAGAAATACTGTTTGCGGCAATCAAAAGCTTATTTATCGACTTGCTTATGGCATTTGCAATAAACACTCCCAGAAAGATTGCAATCACTAATGACAAAACAACAATACCAACCATAATATTTATAGTTGTTTGTGAAGCGGAGGTATCTTCATCTATTTTTCCCTTTGCCATTACTGCATTAAAATCGGAAACCTTCAAAATCGCCTCCTCCGTCTGATTACCCATGTCTCTGGCGGCAACTACCATGTTTAATGTTTCCGCACTGTTCTGGCTTGAAGCAGAAAATTTAACTATTTTATCTACCTCTGTTTTATATTTTGAAAAAATAGATTTGAGATCACTAAAATTTCTGCTATCCTGTTCATTTTCATTAGTTATGCTTTTTTCATACTCATTAAAAGACTCATCTACAGTCATATAACTCTCTTGAATAGCATTGAAGAATTCGGTTTTGTCCTTATCAGCATAAATTACCAGATCCCTTACAGCAACCCTCATACTCATAAAAGCCTGCTGAGCATTATTGATGGCAACGGCGCCCAAAATATTATTGCTGTAAAGCGCTTGTTCATTCCTGCTCATGCTAGTTAGATTAACAATGCCGAATACCCCGATAATCCCTCCCAATAGGGCAACAATAATGAAGCCGCTTAGCATTTTTACCCTGATCTTCAAATTATAGAACCACTTCATATCCTCCGACCTCCTATTCAAATATTATCAGTTTTTTTCTCATTTCTCAATCCCAATGCTCATCAGATTATGCTATTTCTTCCAGACCATCCATTTCATTATTGGATAGAAGCTTTTCACACTCCAATAACAGCTTCACATCATTTCCCACTTTGCCTATCCCTTTGATATACCGGTTGTGAAAGCCTGTTTTGGCATCGGGTGGCGGGACAATTCCTTCTTCGGGAATTGCCAGCACTTCCGCCACATTGTCTACAATCAAGCCAACCGATATATTTTTAATATCGATTACAATAATGCAGGTGCGATCATTATACTCTATAGTTTTTTTCCTGAACTTCAGGCGGACATCAATCACAGGAATGATTTTCCCCCTCAGGTTGATGATCCCCTTAACGTAGTCCGGCACCTCCGGCACCTCTGTGATGGGCTGTATGCCAATGATTTCAGTGACATAACGTATTTCAATGCCATAAACCTCCTTCCCCAGTGCAAAGGTAAGGAACTTGCCTTTTTGCGTATCTTCCTCCTGTCCCGTCAATTCCGCCAATAACTCAGCCATTTCAACTCCTCCTTTTGCATAATAATTAATATGTACCCGGAACTTAAAACCGTTTTTTTCCACCTATCCGTTTTTTTGAATTGCCCAGTTGCCTCTACACAGCTCCAATGCTCTTGAAAGCTTTTTCATGTTTTTCTGTAAAACTATTAAATTATCAGTCCCAGCTTTTTCAACACCTCCACCAGCTTCTCAGTGTTAATGGGTTTTGAAGCATATGCTTCACATCCTGTATCAAAGGAATTGAAAACCCTGTCCGTATCATTCAACGCAGTAGTCATGATTATTTTGACACGGCTGAACTCCTTTATTTCATTTTGCTTTTCGATATCTCTTATCATTTTTAATGTCTTTTCTCCGTCAAGGACCGGCATCATTATATCCAGACATATCAGATCGTATGGCTTCCCCTCGTCCCAAGCCATCATAAATGCTTCCAGCGCCTCCATACCATCAATTGTAATGTCGCATTCCCCATATATCGAAAGAAACTTTGAAATAAACTTCCTGCTGGCAAAATCATCCTCCGCGATTAATATTCTCATACTCATTGCCCTCCTCAATATTGAAAATTTGCATCTGCACAATGGCTTTTAAATCTTTCGAATTCTTCAATAACATGGTGAAAATTTTCTGTAATCGCAGTCAGGTTTTCACGTCTTGCCGCAAGTTCCAATTTGAATATGGCCGTTTTTAATGCTATCGCGCTTGCTGTTGAAGAAAGCCGCTTTACCATATGTGCATACTCCTCAATAAGTGATAGATCCTCTTTTTTAAGAGCATCCCTTAATTTTTCGATATTCGTGGCAATGCCGCTTATTATCATTCCAACATTCAAGTCTTGTTTAATGATATTTTTTACCTGCATACTGTGTTCATTTATCAAATCATTTTGCTGTGAATTACCGGGATTATCATTATCCCGCTTTGCTGTAAACGCTTCATTCCAATCTACTGCCTCCGTTCTTTCCGCCGTCTTTTCAATTTTCCCCAGCAAACTGTTAATTTGTACCGGCTTCGCAATATAATCATCCATGCCGGCCGACAGATACTTTTCTCTGTCACCCTGGAGGGCATATGCAGTAAGCGCTATAATTGGCATATGATTCCCTGTGCCTTCTTCTCTTCTTCTAATTTCCCTTGCAGTTTCAATTCCATTTAATTCAGGCATCTGAATATCCATTAATACAATATCGATGCTTCTTTCATTAATAATCCGCAGCGCATCTATACCATTGCTTACAGTCATAACATAATGACCGGCTTCCCTGAGCATACGGGCGATCACAATCTGGTTTATCTTGTCATCCTCAGCAAGCAGTATCTGCAGCGGCTTATTTGCCTTGCTGATAGCTTCTGCATTGTGCTTGGTGCCAGTCATAAGTTCCTCATGTTCCAGCCTGACAGAAAAACAAAAGACACTTCCCTTACCTATTTCACTCTCCGCCCAAATTGCCCCTCCCATCATTTCTATAAGCTGTTTCGAAATGGCGAGGCCGAGACCCGATCCGCCATACTTTCTGGTGATCGAGGTGTCAGCCTGGCTAAAAGTATCAAAGATCCGCCCGATATCCTTGGAGTCAATACCAACGCCTGTGTCCAGAACTTGAAATTCAAGTTCCAAATAAGCATCCGTGCTTGCTTTCAGACTCGACATAAGGTTAATCTCACCCGAATCAGTAAATTTGATTGCATTCTCCAGAAGATTGTCAAGCACCTGCTTCAGCCTATTCGGATCGCCATTGACAATCTGCGGTATCTCGGGGTCAGGTCTGTACCGGAATTCCAGTCCTTTCCGATGTGCTTTTATTTCGTGGGGTTTTATTGTCTGCTCGATTAGCTCCGTTAAATCAAACAGAATCTTTTCTATAGTTATTTTTTTTGCTTCTATTCTGGAGAAATCCAGTATATCGTTTATAAGATTAAGGAGACTGGATGCGCACATCTTGGCCGTATACAGGTTTTCCTGCTGCTCCTCTGTCAGGTCCGTCATCAGGGTTAAGTCAATCATTCCTAACATGCCATTTAGCGGTGTGCGGATTTCATGGCTCATATTTGCCAGAAATTCCCTCTTTGCTTGATTTGCTGCTTCAGCATGCTCCCTTGCCCTTTCCAACTCTTTCTGCACCTGTTTACGCTCCGTAATGTCCCGTTGAATGCTTAGAAGGTACTTTCTTTTACCTATATCCGCACTTTGCAGGCTTACCTCTACAGGGAAAACAGTTCCATCCCTTCTCATTGCTGTTGCTTCATAATATATGCCTTCGCCATCCACTCTGCATGACTGGGTTCTCACCGGCGACCTTTTATCAGGAGTAATCAATTCAAAAATCGATTTATTCAGCATTTCCTCCCTGGTATAGCGGTATGACATCAAAGCGGCGCTATTCATCTCTATGATTCCGCCGTCTATGCTCGAAAACATAATAATATCATTGGCATTTTCTGAAAGGAGCTGATATCTTCTAAGACCATCCTCTGCGGTCTTCCTTTCCGTGATATCATAGCATGAGCCGATATAGCCGGAAAAGCCGCCGTCAAGGTCATGGAAAGGCCTACCCATGCTGATAATCCAGCGGTATTCCCCATCATTGCGACTGAGCCTGTATTCTATATCAAATGCCTCAAGCAGATTGAATACTTTATTATACGTATTGAAATAATTATCATAATCCTCGGGATGTATTCCCAAAGTCCACCCATCACCCATTTCCTCCTCCAGCGTCCTTCCCGTGAAGTCCAGCCAGCCTTTGTTAAAATAGTCGCATTTTCCATCAAGGCCTGAACGCCAGATCATTGCAGGAAAGTTTTCGAAAAGGGACAGATAAAAATCTCTTGATTTTTCAAGCTCGTTTTCCGTCTTCCTTATCCTTGATACATCCCGAAAAACAAACACCACTCCTATGCATTTATCAGAAACTATGATTGGAGAAATGCTTGCAGATATAAATTTCATATCGCCGCTTCTTGTTATTAAAACAGTATCTCTTTTGAGACCTACAACCTCTCCTTTGTATTTGGGTAATTCCAGCAATCCCTCCAATGATTTTCCGGTATTCTTATCCACTACATTGAACACTTCTGCCAAATGTCTCCCGGCTGCATGTTCTAAGGACCATCCTGTTATCCGTTCTGCACTGTCATTTATCATAACAATCCGCTCATCTTCGTCTACTATTATTATCCCTTCACCTATGCTTCTGAGTGTCAGCGCCAGCCTCTCCTTCTCGGCAATGTGCTCTCCGAGCAAAGCTTTATTTTTATTATCTCTTTCATTTTCTGCCATAATACGGAAAACAACCAGCTCCAGCCTCTCAAGCTCGTTAATGTTGACTATGTCTCTACAACCCGCACCGAAAGCCCGTATGCTTTCATCCCTTTTTGCGTTGCCGCATACTATTACCCATGGAATATCAATACCTGATTGCGCTATTTTATTTGTAACTTCATCTATTTCAGTGCTGCACTCTTGAATAATGATTATCAACACGTCCCATAGCTGTTGGTGCAGTAATTCAGTAATCTCTTCAAAGGTTTCCGCATAGCCTGACATAGCATCGCGGCCATTGAATTTTACAGCCTTATAGATTGATTCGGTAATATCATTCTTTTTACTCACAAACAGAATGTTCAATTTATTGGTCATCCTTTCGCCTTCTCCTTGTAATATTTTACATATCAGACTACTCCGATTATAGTAACCTCTTTTACGGTCGACAGATCTAAAAAACTCAGGCCTGTATCAATTACGGGCTTCCACATGCAATGGGGCGGAATATATGCAATATTACCGTATTGTCCGTTACTCAACAGAACTCTGCTTCCGGTATAGTATTTTAAGAGACTTGACAGTAATGAATTAATAATGTGAATATCCAATCGGCCTATGCAAACAGCAGAAAACTCTTCAAATGCGTCAAAGGGTGTCAGAGCTTTCTTGTATACCCTGTTTGAAGTCATGGCATCAAACACATCCGCAACAGCAACAATTTTTGTAAATATGCTCAGGTCATCACCAGAGATGCGGAAAGGATAACCTGATTTGTCCTCTCTTTCATGATGCATAAGAATTACTTCTTTAATCATGTCAGGTATTTGATCCTCGTCTTTTATCAATTCATAACCATATATTACATGTCTTTTTATTTCTTCATAATCCGCAACAGTAAGTTTTTCCTGTTTATTTAGAAGATCGTTTGAAATTTTTGCCTTCCCAAGATCATGCAATAAGCCTGCCCAAATTACATTCCTGATGTCCTCCCTGCCAAGATTGAGTTGGCTCGCAATCATCATCGTATAGAGTGAGGTATTTACTGAGTGATAATACGTGTACTCATCCGCACATCGGATTTTTCCCAGACATTTTATTATATATTCAGGCTCCTGCCCTGCTGATACGACTAAATCCGTCACTTCATTCAATACCTCATAATCAATTTTTTTGCCCTTAGCGAGTTCAAGAATAAGGTGTTTTATTACATCAACACAATTATCATATTTTTTTTCGAAAAAATGATAATCAGCAAAAGAGCACTCCTTGTTTTCCATTTTATCGGCAATCAATAGATATTCAATGCCTAACTCAGCTAGTTTTCCGATAATGTAGTCGTTAACAATGGTTCCGCATGACAGTAGTAAAACGCCTTGGCTGTTTGTGAGATCTTCTGCAAGTATATCGGCGTCAGTGCATTCTGATATATGTACTCTTTTTTTCATCTATTTCATCTACTCCAAGTCTGTCTGAATATGGTGCGGCAATTCAATAAGCCCAAAACTTTCTATTTGCTCTATCAAGCTTTCCACATTAATTGGTTTTTTGACATAGGCCTCGCTTCCCGGGCTGAAAGATTCAAATACAATCTCTGTCTCACAAAGGGCGCTGGTTATTATAATCTTGCATTTTTCAGACTCCTCAATACCCTTCTTCTTCTCAAAATCTCTAATGGTTTTTAAAGCTTTTAATCCATCAATCTTAGGCATCATAATATCAAGACATATCAGGTCGTATGGTCTGCTCATGTCATACGCTTTTACAAATTCCTCTACCGCTGCTATTCCATCCACTGTCGTATCGCACTCTCCATATTTAGACAGGAGCTTGCATAAAAATTTTCTGCTTGCGAAATCATCCTCAGCAATTAATATTTTCATACTGAATCCCCCATTTGCTTAAGGTAGTGTCACTACTTTTTCCATGCCGGTAAAAAAAACCTATTATGTATCCGGTCGCGCTTCCTTCCGCAACAAATATTTTAAGATTAATTGCGGTATTTCCTCAAGTCTCTCCTGTTTTTCTACAGCCCCAATATCATAGGCTGCCTTGGGCATTCCATACACCACACAGGTTTCTTCACTCTGCCCGATTGTTCTTGAGCCTTTTTTTCTCATCTCGAGCAGACCTTTTGCTCCATCATAGCCCATTCCTGTCAGGATTACTCCGACAGCATCCCTTCCGAAGCAATCAGCCACCGAACTGAACAGCACATCAACTGAAGGACAGTGGCCGCTTACTTTTTCACCTTTGTAACACTGCACACAGAAACCTCCCGCATCTTTTCTGACACTCATATGATGTTCGCCCGGGGCAATCAAAGCCAGACCTGGGTGAATCCAGTCTCCGTCTTTCGCTTCTCTGACCTCTATCGAACAAATACTATTCAAACGCTCAGCATAAAGCTTTGTAAACACAGGCGGCATATGCTGTACAACCAAAGCGCACGGCATATCCGTCGAGAAAGATTTTAAAATATTAAGTACAGCCTCTGTTCCACCGGTTGATGAACCTAATGCGATTAACCTGTTTTTGGAATTGCGTATGCTCCCCGCCGTTGATTTCAATTCCTTGAAGTTCTTCCAGTGCCCAACTTTAGCTGTCGATGCAATTTTGATTTTAATTATCAGCTCATTAATAAAGCTTTGGATATTAACTGCGCCATCCATGCTGGGTTTTGTTACAAAGTCAACTGCGCCATGCTTAATGGCATCAAACACCGATTGGTTGACGGCGCTTACAACAACAACAGGAAGAGGATACTGCGGCATAAGCTTTCTAAGGAATTCTATCCCTCCCATTTTAGGCATCTCTACATCAAGTGTCATTACATCAGGCTCATACTCCAGAATTCTGTCCCTTGCAGCAAAAGGATCAGCGGCGGTAGCTATCACTTCAATAGACGGATCCGTTCCTATCCCTTTGGCAATAGTCTCCCGAAATACAAGTGAATCATCTACTACAAGCACCTTAATTTTTCTTCCGAATCTCATCACGCTATTCCTTTCTGTACACAGCCGGCATCACGTACCTGTAACGGGTCTCTTCTCTGTTCAGGCTTTCTGAGTGTCCGGTAAACAGGTAACCTCCCGGCTCGGTGAATTCATAAAATTTCTCAACAAGCTCCGCCTTGGTTTTTGCATCAAAATATATCATAACATTTCTGCAGAATATCACATGGAATTTACGTCTGAAAGGAAATACCCCGTTTATCAGATTAAACTTTCTGAAAATGACTTCATTCCTTATTTTGTCTATAAGTACACTTTTATCATCATCTATTTTTTTAAAATAATCGTTTCTCCAGGCAGAAGGCAGAGACTCCAGCCCTTTTTTGTCATATATCCCACTCGTGGCCGATTTAAGTACCTTGCTGGAAATGTCGGTCGCTAAAACCTTGGCATCCCACCTCATTATCTCCTTCCTGAAAAAATCACATATAATCATTGCAAGGGTAAACGGCTCTTCTCCGGATGAACATCCTGCGCTCCAGATACGAAGGTCCCTTCCGCTCACAGAACTTGCAAGTTGAGGCAGCACATTGTCTCTGAAGTAGTAAAAATGGTCTGCTTCTCTCATAAAGAAGGTATGATTGGTAGTAATCTTTTCAATGAGAGTTGCTGCTGCTTCTTCGGTCTTGTCTGAAATGACATGCTCATAATATTCCAGAAAGCTGTTGAAGTTCTTTTGTGCGAGCACATTAAAAAGCCGCCCGGTTATAAGGGATTTCTTCTCTTTTTTTAGATGTATGCCATAATGTACCTTGATATAATCTGCCAATACCCCAAACTCTTTATCAGTAATAGTAAGCATGATTTCACCTCAATTGTACGGGGACACACCGCTGTTATGCGGGTATTCCTTGCTGCGGAATGTCCCCGATCCCCTTCTATTCTGCACTTATCAAGCCTGCAACATCAAGAATCAGACTTATGCCGCCATCACCCAGAAGTGTGCATCCTGCCACACCCTTGACCTTTTTTATGTAACTGGGAAGCGCTTTTACAACAACCTGCTGCTCTCCCAACAATTCATCCGCAAAGATACAAATCGTTTTAGCGTCATCCTCAACCACAATGATAATTCCTTCATGTATGCTGACGATATCTGTTTTAACCCCATAATGCTTGTGCAGTCTTAGTATAGGGCAACACTGACCTCGAATAATAATCATTTCATTTCCATCGGGATCTCGTATTATATCATTTTCACATGGTCTGAAGGACTCACTTATAGATGTAATAGGGACGGTGTATATGGAATTGCCGGTCTTAATTTTTATACCGCCGATTATTGCAAGAGTAAGAGGAATTTTAATAGTGACAGTCGTTCCCCTTCCGGTTATACTATCCACATTCACCGTTCCGCCGATTTTTCCGATGTTTTTTGTCACGACATCCATCCCTACTCCTCTTCCGGAAAACTCCGACACATTGTCCTTGGTAGAAAATCCCGGGAGGAATATAAATGAAAATATTTCGCGATCTGTAAGGTCGCTTTCCGGCCTGTTAATCAAGCCGTTATTTCTTGCTTTATTAAGGATTTTTTCTTTGTCAAGGCCCATGCCGTCATCCTTTATAATAATAAGCACCTCACCTCCTGCGTTTTTTGCTTCCAGTGTAATTTTCCCAGTCTTATCCTTGCCGGCGGAAACTCTTTTTTCCGCTGATTCGATGCCATGGTCGATAGCGTTTCTGATGAGGTGCATTAATGGGTCTGATATGTTCTCGATAATGTTTTTATCTACCTCGGTCTCTTCCCCGATAATTACAAGCTGAACATTTTTGTCAAGCTTTTTGCTCATATCACGCAAAATTCTATTCACCTTCTGAAATGTTGCAGTCAGAGGAACCATTCTGATTGACATTACTGTGTCCTGCAGCTCCCCTGTAATTTTTCTGAGCTGCCGCGCAGCCTTTCGGAAATTATCAAGGCTCAGCCCATGGAGATCCGAGTTCTGTGTAACCATCGATTCGGATATAACCAGCTCGCCTACAAGATCCAACAAGGTGTCCAGCTTTAATATGTTTACACTGATCATGCTTTGATTTATGGCTTTGGACTGTTTTTCCACATCCCGTTCCTTATCAGCCTCTTTAGGTTCACTTGTGGAAGCCTCGTCCAATACAATTTGCTTTCCTTTTTTTATTTGAATTATTTCGTCTTCATCTTCAAGTTCCTTCAATTCTATATGCTTCAGAAAAATTGTCTGCATCAATATTTCACTGACTGAATCTATTGAATCGGTTCTAAAATATATTTTGAAACCGTCCTTTTTGATAATTTCTTCTGTTCTGTCATCCTCAATGATATTTGATGGAATGTAGTAAATTTCATTAACTAAATCTTTAATGTTGTGTATTATGGTAAATGCCCTTACATTTTCCATCTGGCAACCTTCTTCAAAATGTATGACAGCTTTGTAAATCTGCTTGAAAGATGCCTCCGTCAGAATAGCTGAACCTATGTAATACCTCTGCTTCTCCTGCAATATTGTTTTTTCCGCTTCCTCACAAAAAAGTGCCGACGAAGCATTCAGCTTTTTTAAGTCCTCGAGAAAAATCCGGATTTCCTCAATAAGCGCACCGGAATCGTTATTTGATACTCCGCTCTCCTCTATTTCAGCAAGCTCATTTTTAATATAATCCGCACCCTTTAAGATCAAATCGGTTAGTTCGGTGAAACTGACGGACTTAGGCTTCTTTTCGCGAATATAATACAAAAGATCTTCTAAAGAGTGGGCAAGGGCTGTAATCCCATTGAACAGCATCATTGCAGAGGAGCCTTTTATTGTGTGCATAATTCTGAAAATCTCATTTATATCTTGTGATGAATATGAATTCGATTTTTCACTGCCTATTATGTTCTGTTCAAGCTGCTCTAATAACTGGATGGTTTCAAAAATATACATTTCCAGCATAGGTTCGTACGACGGTTTTGACAAATTAAACACCTCGCAATTTGCATCCTGAGCGGCAAAACATTTTGCGCAACAAAATCGCCTGCTCGCTCTACAGAGCCTTACTCCACTTAAAACAGCAAAGTGGATTCCCCATTCCAAACCCCGGCACAGGAATTTCTTAGAGTTTATAAATACCTATGCTTCATGAAAATTCGTACGCTATATAGCCGTTAATGCTTTTACAACATGTTCGGAGGTAAATGGTTTCACAATGAAGCTTCTGGCACCACACATAATGGCTTCCCTCACATAGCCCTCCTGCCCCATTGCAGAAATCATAATAACCTTAGCTTTGCTGTCAATTTTCCTGATCTCTCTCAGCGCCTCTAACCCTCCCATTCCTGGCATAGTTATGTCAAGCGTCACGATATCAGGACTTAATTCTACATACCTTCTTACCGCAATTTGTCCGTTCTCGGCCTCACCAACTACCTTGAAGTCACTTTTCTCAAGTATACTCTTTAATGTGAGCCTCATAAAAGCCGCATCATCCACGATCATAACCCTTCTCATCAACACCCGCCCCTATTAATCAAATTATTCCTTGATATAATCACTTATCCAGTACCTTTTTAATAATAGTAAGCATACTCTCCTTTAATTGAAAATTATACCCTGACATTTTCCATCTTAAAATCATGTTTGTTGCAGTCCCCTTTATTATATCTGTCAGCTCCTGAGGTGTATAATACGTATCAAGTTCCCCCGTATTCTGCCCTGATGCAACAACTCCTGATACAAAGTCCGAGCGTTTTTTTATAATATCCCTAATTTTATCACCGGTATGCTCATAATGCATCAGTGTCTCATAATTAAGTAAAATAGCGGTGAGAGCAGGGTAATTTTCATACAACTCAATGAAAGACTTTGTATACTCAAGAATTTTCCCCTTGCATGATATATCCAGTTTTAGCACTGTATTAATAATCATGGCATCAAATCTTGAGAAGTATTCTACTACGGCAACCAAAACCTCATTAAGGCTATTAAAGTGCTTATATAAAAGTGATTCGGATATTCCCTGCTTGACAGCAATCTCCTTAGTTGATAGCCCTTGGATACCGCTTTCGTCGATTATATCGAGAGCGGCTAATACTATGCTGTCTTTTCTTGTCGGGAATCCTTTTATCATTTCGTTCACCTCTGGTGAGTTAATTTTCACTCACCTTGTAAAATATATTATACAACACTATAATTTTTTGTCAATATGTGTTGAAAAATATATGTTTGAGAAAGGGCATCCCAAGAAAATTCGCTTCGCTCATGACTTAAAACCAAAGCGAATTTATCTT
>CAYGHY010000024.1:0-20951 GCA_964349435.1 uncultured Oscillospiraceae bacterium | reverse complement strand
TTACAGTATATACCCAATACTTTCGTTTTGCAATTGGATTCAAAATATTTTTTTCGCTATAGACCCCTGACATATAGGAATTATCTAGGAGATTTATAAATTCCTATGCTTGAACAAGTCATGGATGGTACTATCTGGGTGTTTTCAGGCAGAACATTCAGTTCTGAAGTTCGGACAAAAATCTTGACATAAGAATATATTTAGAGATATTATAGATACATGGTATTTTGTTGCCCTGTGACGCAACAGGCAATCGCTGGCGGAGATGTGATGAAACGTCTTGAACATTATGTTTAAGGCGTTTTTTTGTTGTAAGTAATTAATTTACATCAGGCTGTTGTTTTCATAAAAATACATACATGGATATGTTTACATAAAATACTAATAATGATAGATTGACATTATTGGCTGCCGCGCTATAGAATATATGATAAATAGAAGTTGTGAATTAAGTTAACTATTTTAACTTACAATTTATTCTAATATCATTGAATGCTTTATAGGCTATAAAAAGGCAACCGTTAATGTCTGCTTTCTCATATTGCAGGAAAGGAACGGTTAGGCATAGTGGATGAATCTCAGAAAAAGCAACGGATAATTCAAGAGTATGTACCAGGTAAACAGGTTACATTGGCACATGTTATAGCGAATCCCAACAAAAGCCTTTATGGTAAACTGGGGCTGATTGATGCACGCGGCGCAATCGGTATATTTACCATTACTCCAAGTGAGGGTGCCATGATAGCAGCCGATATTGCAACGAAGGCTGCAGATGTGGCTATTGGGTTTGTGGACAGATTCAGCGGTTCGCTTTTGATTACCGGAGATGTTGCTGCTGTAGAGGCGGCGCTCCATGATGTTATGAGCACACTTTGTGATAAGATGGGTTTTGCCCGTGCTCAGATAACCAAAACTTGATATAGACATGGAGAAGAATAACAGAAAAAGGATTATACTGATTGGAAGATCTGCAGCAGGAAAGACAACGCTTTGTCAGTATCTTAACAGACAGGAGCTAAGATATTGTAAAACACAGACAATTCACATTATTAATAAGGAAATGATAGATACGCCCGGAGAATATCTTGAGCGGCGCAATTTTTGGGGAGCATTGATGGTTGCATCGGTAGATGCGGAGGTGATTGTTTTTGTACAGGATGCAACCGAAAGCGGAACTATGTTTCCGCCGGCATATAGCAGTATGTTTGCTAAGCCGATTATCGGTGTGGTGACGAAGAGTGATCTGGCAGACGGACAACAGCTTGAAGTTGCCGCTAAATACCTGAAAATGGCCGGTGCAGCACAAATATTTATCACTAGCAGCGTAAATGGTTCAGGCTTCGAGGGACTGTGTGAAGCATTGGGATATATTCAGGAAATGCATTGCGCAGATTACGTTATGGAGGAAGGGTCAGTATGAATCATGAACGGATTCGGGTTGTGATAGCAGATGATGAACCTATTACCAGGATGGATATTAAAGAGATTCTTATAAGTGAAGGATATGATGTGATTGGCGAGGCGGCAGATGGCTTTGATGCTGTTGAGCTCTGCAAGAACCGCCGACCTGATCTCGTACTTATGGATGTGAAAATGCCGTTGCTGGATGGCCTTTCTGCTGCTCGCATCATTCATGAGGAGCAGCTGGTTGATACAGTTATGCTTGTGACGGCTTACAGCGAGCGTGAGTTTGTAGACGGAGCAAAAACTGCCGGTGTAGGCGGTTATCTGGTGAAGCCTATTGATGAAAAATCGCTGATCCCAAGCATAGAGCTGGCAGTTACTCGTGGCAGGGAAATGAAAAAGCTTCGGAAAGATATGGAAAAGGTGTCGGAACGCTTAGTAAACAGAACCATTATTGAAAAAGCCAAAGGACTGGTTATGGATAGTAACCGTATGAATGAGCAGGAGGCTTATGACTATATCCGAAAGCTTAGTCTCTCCAAAAAATTATCGATGCGCCGGGTGGCCGAAATCATACTTTTATGTGGCGGGAGGCAGACAATATAAGTGATTGAACAACTGTGCAAGAAATATACCAATCTCACTGACAGTGAGATTATGACAATTAAAGGATTGGCAGCAGTCCTGCAGCCTTTGGCAAACCTTGAGGATGCGGATATTTTTATAGATTGTCCTGCAGATGATGGCGATGCCATCGTTGTAGCAGAAGCGAAGCCCCAGAGCGTACCGTCGTCATATAAAAAGACGGTAGTAGGTTTGCTTGCGAAGCAGGAAAATGAGCCGGCCGTAGCACGCACTTTCCGTTTAGGCGCAGCGACCAAGCATATGAAGGCCATTACCCAGGAAAGCACCCATGTGATACAGACTGTTGAACCGATAAAGAACGGAGATAAAGTGATTGGAGTTCTGATAAGAGAAAAACGTGTTGATGAGAGTTACATGATCAGTGAAAGAATGCATTTCTCTCAACAAAGTTATGAAAAGATAGCAAATGAGCTGACCCATATGATAGATGTCAATAACCTGCTTACAGAATGCATCGACGAAGCGCTGATAATGGTTAGCAACAAAGGTATTGTAGCCTTCAGGAATACACTTGCCAAGGAGCTGTACCAAAATATGGGGTATGTGGGAGACATCCTGGGAATGCCATATGAGAATATAAGACTTATTTGTCCGGTGGTGCGGGATGATGAAAACAACAAAAGCAACTATTCATCGATAGAAACCACTGTCGGAAAACATTCACTGGTAGTTAAATGGATCACACTGAATATACCTGATGTAGAATTTGCAGTGGTTATAAAAGATGTAACTCATATCAGGGAGCAGGAAAAGCAATTAATACTGAAATCAGTTGCAATAAAAGAAATGCATCACAGGGTAAAAAACAATCTTCAGACCATTGCAAGCCTGTTGAGGCTTCAGGTTCGGCGAATAAACAACAGTGAGACACGACAGGTGCTTGGTGAAAGCATGAACCGTATACTTTCCATTGCAGCTACGCATGAAATGCTTGCACAGAGCGGTGTTGACCATGTGAAGCTGGGCGATGTAATCGTAAATATCAAGAACAATACGGTACGCTATTTTGCAAATCCCCATATGGATGTACAGATTGTCATAGAAGGTGACGACTTCGAAGTTGAATCAGATATAGCAACTTCGGTAGCATTGATAATAAATGAGCTTTTACAGAATTCTTTGGAGTATGCTTTTGTGGATAATGAATCAGGTTTGATACGCATCATCGTTACACATGGGGAGATGTATTCCCAGATTCAGGTGATTGACAGCGGCGTTGGGTTTGATATTGATAAGATCAGGCAGAACAACTTAGGCCTGAGCATAGTACAAACGTTGGTCAAGGATAAACTCCGGGGGAATTTGAACATTGAATCATGCTCCACCGGAACTAAGGTGACCTTTGATTTCAAAAATCAAATAATGGCAAATAATGTTGATGTGACGTAACACCAGCATTTTATACGTGATGATGGAGTCCGTATGCAGAGCTTTTTCTGTGTGCGGGCTTTTTTGCTTATTTTGGACCTGCAAGTATTCAAGAAAGGGGTTGAAGGCGTGCGAGAGGAGATACTCAGTGTTGGAATAGATATCGGCACTTCAACGACACAGTTGATTTTCAGCACACTGATTATTGAAAACCTTGCCAGCAACTATACAATTCCACGAATAAGCATTGTTGCCAAAACTGTAACTTATTGCAGCGAGATATATTTTACCCCACTGAAATCTTCTGCAGAAATTGATGTGGGGGCTGTGAAAAAAATCGTCCAGCAGGAATACCGGAAAGCAGGAATGCGGCCGGAACAGATACGTACGGGTGCTGTCATAATTACAGGAGAGATGGCCAAAAAACAGAATGCCGGTCAGGTATTGTCGGCACTGAGCAGCATGGCCGGTGATTTTGTTGTAGCTACCGCAGGTCCGGATCTCGAATCGGTGCTTTCTGCAAAGGGAGCAGGAGCCGACAAATGCTCTGAAAATGAGCGCACGGTCATCGCGAATCTCGATGTGGGAGGCGGCACAACCAATATCGCAGTTTACCAGAAGGGCAAGCTGAGAGGTACATCGTGCCTTGATATTGGCGGCAGACTGATAAGAATTGAGAATAATAAAATTTCGTACATAGCTCCGAAAATCAAAACACTCACAAAAGCTAGGGGCATCAGCATAGAAACAGGTGATGCCGCAGATTTCGGCAAGCTGCGCAGGATTTGCACAATAATGGCTGACCAGCTTGCACAGGCCATATGCCTCAGTTTGAAGGATGAAGTGCATAGCAGCCTCTATACCAACAAGGGTAAAGCGCTCTCATCCGATCCTCCTATCAAAGGGATAACCTTTAGCGGCGGTGTAGCCGACTATGTTTATCATACAGTGTCCACCGACTTCTTCCGTTATGGCGATATAGGGATACTTCTGGGTGAGGCTATCCGAAGTCATGCTGCTTTCGATGCTGTAAAGCGGTATGACGTGGCGGAGACCATCCGCGCAACAGTGGTAGGGGCGGGCATCCATACCACCGAAATCAGCGGAAGCACTATAACATGCGCCATGCACTGTCTGCCGATCAAAAACATCCCCGTACTGAGGATACAGGAGGACGACGAAGAGTCCGCCGTGGGGTTGGCTGAATCAATCCGAAAGCAGATACCTTTATATGCTGCCGACGGAAAGGTTGAGCAAATAGCCATTGCATTTTCAGGAGCGTTTCGGACGAGCTTCTCAGGTATCCAGGAAACAATGGAAGCAATTATATCTGGAGCACAGGAGGTGATTGAAAGCCAGTACCCACTGATCATCATCGTGGAGAATGATATTGCCAAGGCGCTTGGCAATGCGATTAATGCCAGGCTGGAGCATCGCAAAGAAGTCATCTGCATCGATGGTATCAGGGCGAAGAGCGGAGACTATGCAGATATCGGGGAACCCGTTGGTGGAGGAAGGGCGGTACCCGTTGTCATTAAAACCTTAGTTTTCAATACTTAAAAGAGAGGTGAAATAGAATGATCCTAAGAACCAAGCTTTTTGGCCATAACTATGAGTTTAAATCACTCAGGGAGGTAATGGCAAAAGCCAATGAGGAGAAATCGGGAGACAGGCTTGCAGGCATAGTTGCTGAATCATCTGAAGAGAGAGTCGCTGCCAAGGTAGTACTCTCACACATCACGCTTGCAGATCTCCGGAATACTACAGCAGTACCCTACGAGGAAGATGAGGTAACGCGTATAATTCAGGATGCTGTCAATGAACCGATTTATTCTCAATTAAAAAACAAGACAGTAGCAGAATTCAGAGAATGGCTGTTGGATGAGAAAACTGACGGAGCTATGATCAGCAGGGCATCAAGGGGACTAACCAGTGAAATGGTAGCGGCCGTGTGCAAGCTAATGAGTAATCTTGACCTGATATACGCTGCAAAAAAGATGAGAGTGTCTGCCCACTGCAATACGACCATAGGTTTACCGGGAACATTTTCATCCCGTCTGCAGCCAAACCATACCACTGATGATCCAAAAGGAATCATTGCCTCGGTAATGGAAGGCTTCAGCCTCGGCTGCGGCGATGCGGTGCTTGGGCTGAATCCCGTCGATGGTTCTGTTGAAAACATTGCACGCACACTAAAGTTGTTAGATGAATTTAAGAATAAGTGGGAGATTCCCACACAAATTTGCGTTCTTGCCCATGTCACGACTCAGACTCAGGCAGCAGATCAGTTCAATGCACCCATAGACCTTATGTTCCAGTCCATAGCAGGCTCCCAGAAAGGAAACGAGGCATTCGGTCTGACTGCGGCAATGCTGGATGAAGGACGCGATATGATGCTTCATAAGGGAACATCTACAGGTCCCAACGTGATGTACTTTGAAACAGGCCAAGGCTCCGAGCTTTCCTCAGAAGCTCATTTCGGCTGGGATCAGGTAACCATGGAGGCACGCTGCTACGGCTTTGCAAAGCGTTATCAGCCTTTCCTGGTGAATACGGTTGTCGGCTTTATCGGACCTGAATATCTGTACGATTCCAAACAGGTTATACGTGCCGGACTTGAAGATCATTTCATGGGTAAACTGACCGGTATCCCGATGGGTTGCGATGCTTGCTATACAAACCACATGAAGGCTGATCAGAATGATATAGAGAATCTGGCTACCCTGTTGGTTGCCGCCGGATGCAACTATATCATGGGAGTTCCGCAGGGCGATGACTGTATGCTCATGTATCAGTGCACAGGTTATCATGAAGCTGCTGCATTGCGCGAGGTGTTTGGCTTAAGACCCATTAAGGAGTTTGACCTGTGGCTGGAAAAGATGGGATTCTCCGATAATGGAAAGCTTACTGCACGCGCAGGCGATGCTTCTGTATTTATGAGTAAGTAAAGGGGAGGTGTATGATAGATGGATCAAAATGAGTTGAAAGTGATCATTGAACAGGTGCTCTGTGAAATGAATATCAAACCGGACGGGACAAGGGGATCAAGGGCTGAAGCGGTTGGCGCCGTCAGGTCTGCCGGAGCTTCCAATGTTGAAAATGGCTGCATCCCCGATGTCACTAAGGTTGATATCAGAACCCAATATTTGGTTAATAATCCCATGAATGGTGAAGCTTATATGGAGCAGAAGCAATATGCACCATGCCGTTTGGGTATAGGAAAGGCCGGTGCAAGATACAAAACCGATCCGATGCTTCAATTCCGAGCGGCGCACTCTGCAGCACAGGATGCAGTATTCAGCGAGGTGGATGCCGAATTTGTCAAAAGGATGAACCTGTTCACAATTCAGACTCAATGTGATAATAAGGATATTTACCTGACACGTCCGGATCTTGGGAGAAAGCTATCGGACGAAGGTGCTGCTGTAATCAAGGAGAAGTGTAAAAAGAATCCCACCGTTCAAATCTATGTGTCGGATGGCCTGAGCTCCGCTTCGGTTGCAGCGAATATAGCGGATCTGCTGCCGGCTATCCTGCAGGGGCTTGCGAGCTATAAGATCAACGCAGGAACTCCGTTTTTTGTAAAATTCGGCAGAGTGGGTGTGATGGATCAGATTTCTGAAATTACAGGCGCAGATGTAACCTGTACCCTGCTTGGTGAGAGACCTGGACTGATCACTGCCGAATCAATGTCGGCGTATATCGCCTATAAAGCAACAGTAGGCATGCCTGAAGCGCGCAGGACGGTTGTATCGAATATACACAAGGCCGGCACTGCTCCGGCGGAAGCAGGCGCGCATATCGCAGAGATCATCAAGATTATGCTGGAGATGAAAGCCAGCGGTACTGATTTGAAATTATAAAACAGAAAGGAATGATATCATGAAAAGAGATCCTTTGCAGGCCAAGGTACTGGCAACGAAAATCATCCCGAATGTAGATCCCGAATTAGCCAAAGAGCTGAACTTAACTCCGGATCAGAAATCATTGGGACTTATTACGGCAGATAGTGACGATGTCACCTACACCGCCCTCGATGAAGCGACAAAGGCAGCGGATGTCAAGGTGGTTTATGCCAAAAGCTTTTATGCTGGTGCGGCTAATGCCAACACAAAGCTGGCCGGTGAAGTCATCGGAATCCTTGCAGGCCCCAATCCTGCAGAAGTAAAGAGCGGTCTTGCCGCATGCATTGACGTTATTGAAAACGTGGCTCATTTCATTTCAGCAAATGAAGACGATACAATTTGCTATTTTGCTCACTGTATTTCACGTACGGGCTCCTATCTGTCAAAGGGCGCCGGAATAGAAGAAGGCGAAGCTCTGGCCTACCTGATAGCTCCTCCCCTTGAAGCACTGTATGGGGTCGATGCAGCGCTGAAGGCGGCTGATGTGAGAATGTGCGTGCTGTATGCGCCGCCGTCTGAAACCAACTTTGGCGGAGCTTTGCTTACCGGAAGCCAATCTGCATGTAAAGCAGCTTGCGAAGCATTTGCAGCCGCAATTGAGTTTGTAGCCGACAACCCCAAGGTTTGATCAGGATATATTTGTGATGGCAGCAGTATGGCAGGCAAAGCTGCCGGATGGAGGTAATTATGAAAGCTTTGGGCATGATAGAGGTTTATGGATATCTGGCTGCGGTCGAAGCACTTGATGCGTCGCTGAAAGCTGCTAATGTTTCTTTTCACAGTGTGACACGTGTACAGGGAGGGCTTGTTTCAGTGATAGTTACCGGAGATGTGGGCGCAACCAAAGCTGCTATTGACGCAGGTGCTGCAGCTGCTAAACGAGTTGGGGAGGTCATTTCGGTTCATGTCATTCCCAGACCTGACGGCAGCATTGAAACAATGCTGGGGGAAAGCAAGGGGAATAAGCCGGGCAAGAATCCCTCACCGACTGCGCATTGTTCTAAACCGGTCATTGCTGTCCATGAGCAGGATGAAACCCAAACAGAGGGTGACAGGGAAGAGTCCGGAAAAAATGGGACAGACGCCAAGGAACATGCGGAACTACATTCCATAAACGAAAACAGCCTTCGATCAATGACTGTGGTTCATCTGAGGAAAATGGCTCGTGATATTAAAATCAACAATATGACAAGCAAAGAAATCCGATTTGCCCAAAAAGAAAGGCTTATCGAAGCTATTTGCTCATTCATGGAACAGGGGAGTTGATCTATGCAGCTATATGACAAGGATCTTTTGTCGATGCAGGAAGTCAGAGAACTGGTCGAAAGGGCAAAACGCGCTCAGCAGGAACTAAGCATGAAATCTCAGCAGGAGGTTGACAGAATCGTCAGGACCATAGCACAGGCCGGCATGCGCAATGCAGAACGCCTGGCAAGGATGGCATGCGAAGAGACCGGTTTTGGAGTTGTTGCCGACAAGGTAATAAAGAATGTGTTTGCCAGTAAAGGTGTATACGACAGAATCAAGGGTATGAAGACGGTTGGCGAGATCGAGCGGGACGAAAAGGCAGGCACTCGTGCAATAGCAGTTCCTGTTGGGGTTATTGCAGCTCTGCTTCCTTCAACAAATCCTACATCAACAGTATTTTTTAAAGCAGAGATTGCGATCAAGGCTGGAAATGCAGTTGTATTTTCACCCCATCCAAGTGCCCTGAAATGTATTCTGGAGTCTGTAAAGGTCATTCGGCAGGCAATTGCAGAGGCTGGCTTTAATGAAGACCTAGCTAGCTGTATATCCATTCCAACCGTTCAATCGACGGATGTATTGCTTAGGCATCCGGACACCTCCCTGATACTGGCAACGGGTGGTGCGGCAATGGTGCGCGCGGCTTATTCTTCGGGCACTCCGGCTATCGGAGTTGGTCCAGGCAACGGACCGGCCTTCATTGAACGCACGGCGGATATTCCAGCAGCAGTTAAAAGAATAATAGACTCAAAAACATTTGATAATGGTACCGTATGTTCCTCTGAACAGTCAGTCATCTGCGAGATCGACCGGAAAGAAGCTATCATAGCCGAAATGAAGAGACAGGGAGCTTGTTTCCTCTCTCCTGATCAAGCAAAAAAGCTTGGCAGCTTCATTCTGCGTGCCAATGGCACTATGAATCCCATGATTGTTGGAAAGAGCGTGAAGGTCATAGCCGAACTGGCAGATATACAGATACCGGCAGGAACACGGGTCATCGTGGCCGAGGAAGATGGTGTGGGACGTGATCATCCGTACTCTAACGAGAAACTTGCCCCGATTCTCGGTTTTTACACCGAGGATAATTATATGAAGGTTTGTGACCGCTGTTGTGAGATTCTTCGTTATGAAGGAGCAGGCCATACATTTATCATCCATACAGAAAATCCTGAAATGATCGAGTATTTCTCAAAGAGAATTCCGGTTTCGCGTATTGTTGTAAACACACCGGGGGCCTTAGGCGGTATCGGTGCGACAACAGGTCTTATCCCTTCATTCACGCTTGGCTGCGGCGCCATAGGCGGCAGTGCTACCTCTGAAAATGTGGGGCCACAGCAGCTGTTCAATCTTCGCCGTGTCGCTATAGGAACAACTGAACTGGATGATATCCGGGCTGGAATACCAAAATCAATGGAGAGCTTCTGTACAAGTGAGTTGAGTGTTGCAGATGTGGATGAAATTGTGAAGCGGATTATTGATAAGCTTCAACTAATTTAGTGTTAAGGGGGTATTAAAATGGCAACATTGCAAGCATTAGGAATGGTAGAAACAAAAGGTCTTGTGGCTTCGATCGAGGCTGCGGATGCAATGGTAAAGGCTGCCAATGTAACCTTGATTGGAAAGGTACATGTAGGCGGAGGTCTTGTCACAGTAATGGTACGGGGAGATGTAGGCGCTGTAAAGGCTGCTGCAGACGCGGGGGCCGCAGCTGCCAAACGTGTAGGCGAGCTCAAATCTGTACATGTTATTCCAAGACCCCACGAAGAGGTGGAGTTTATATTGCCTAAGCTAGGCTGATCTATACAATTATAACACGGGAGCTTTGCTTCCCACGGTTAAATTTAATAAGAGGAGAGGATAATATGGCAACATTGCAAGCATTGGGAATGGTAGAAACAAAAGGTCTGGTAGCCGCTATTGAGGCTGCGGATGCAATGGTAAAGGCCGCTAATGTAGCCTTGATCGGTAAGGTACACGTAGGCGGAGGACTTGTAACAGTGATGGTGCGCGGGGATGTGGGCGCAGTCAAAGCGGCTACAGATGCAGGAGCAGCAGCAGCTGAGCGCGTAGGCGAACTCGTTTCTGTTCATGTCATCCCAAGACCCCATAATGAGGTGGAGTTTATACTACCGACATTGGAACAAAAGGAATAGTTTAAAATCCGACTCGAGGGGGGTGATTCATTGTGAAGTTGATAACCGAGGCAATACTTAGAGATCAGTTGAGGGCAGAGCAGCCGGAGGTTTTCTATATTCCGGAAGGCAAAATACTTTCTCCTGCGGCACGGGAGTATCTTCAACAACGTAAGATAAAAATATCAATGCGTCCGCCATCGGCTGCCGAAGCGGCTGAAACACCTCCAAATCAGGGCGGCGATGACAGGAGAGCAGCTAACCCGAAGTTTACAGATTATGAAACAGGCGCATTTTATATGGAAAAGCCTGAGCACATGACACATTTGCATGGGAATATGCTTGTGCCAAAGGATCATCCCCGCATTTTTTACAGAGGAAAGCTGGACAGTCTGCAGGGTAAAATCGTCCTCAACCAGGCGATCATTGCCCAGGAGGGTGGCAGCAGAAGACTGCTGGATGATTTAAGCGGCATTCTGGGACTTCTTAGGGAAATGATGAGATGTGATGTGCAGAATGAAGAGCTGAAAGCCCAATATATTCTGGGACTGAGCCATGCGGAGCTGAGAGAGCGTTCCCATGACCCGATGAAGCACTTTAAAATCCAACAAATGATCCCGCCGGAATATTCAATGGGTAAAGAGTATGCATTGCTCAATGAAATACGTACAGCGGTGCGTGAAACTGAAGTGGCGGCAACACAAGCTTTTCGTGTCGGTCTGAAGTATACCAGGCTTGACATCATTGAAGAGCTCAACCGCTTATCCAGTGCAGTCCACATCATGATGTGCATGTATCTGGCAGGAGAATACTCCGGCAAAAAGGGAGGGCATGTACATGTCTGAACTGATTGTGGATAGTGTACTGGATGCACTTAACCGCATAAGGCTGGTGCAGGTGGAGGTATCCGCAAGACATGTCCATCTGTCACAAAGCGATTTAGAGGTGCTGTTCGGCATGGGTGCGGAACTGACTCCAAAGCGTCCCCTTTCCCAGGTGGGACAGTTTCTTTCCGAGGAAAGAGTAACCTTGATTGGTTCTAAAGAACGCAAGGAGAGAATAGCAGTTCTGGGTCCATGCAGGGGTGATACTCAAGTGGAGCTGTCCAGAAGCGACTGCGTGGAGCTCGGTATAGATGCTCCGGTAAGGCTGTCAGGCGATGTAGCAGGCTCGGGAGCAATCACGATCGAGGGCCCGCGCGGGAAGCTGAACCTGCTACATGGAGCCATCGTAGCGAGGAATCATGTTCATCTGACACCAGAGGTGGCGAAGGTCATGGATCTTACTGATATGGAGCGTGTCACGGTAGAGATTTTTACAGAACGGCCCATCGCATACCAAAATGTTATAGTCCGAATAAGCGAAAGAGGACATAACAGGATGCATATTGATTTTGACGAGGCCAATGCCGCTTTTGTAGAAGGTTTCACGCTTGGAAGAATTATTAAGCAGCTCCAATGAATCAAACAAGTAATAGAAGGGATCCCGTATCTATGATGGATTTGCAGCGCGTAAATGAATATTTGGCTCGAGTGGAAAAATCGGAAGTAACAGTATTTAAGCCGGTAGGCAAAAAGTTGAAATGCGGCCTTGATCTGGGTACAGCCTATATTGATATTGTCGTTCTTGATGAGGAGAACAACCCGATCGCATGCGAAAAACAGGCAGCGGATGTCCTGAGAGATGGAGTGGTAATGGACTATGCCGGAGCACTCCGCATAATAAAGAAATTGAAGAAGAAGCTGGAGGCAAGGCTGGGGATGGAGCTTTTGAATTGTGCAATTGCCATGCCTGCCGGAACTCAAAGCAGCGTACGTACACATCGATACGTTGCCGAGGGCGCAGACTTCGAGGTTACCAATATCCTTGATGAACCAACGGCAGCCAATTCAATCTATCAGATAGACAATGGCGTTGTTGTGGATATCGGGGGTGGAACGACGGGTCTTGCAGTTTTTGAGAACGGTATAGTTACCCGTATAGAGGATGAACCTACTGGAGGCACCCATCTGTCACTGGTTTTGGCAGGGAATTACCATATCTCCTATGAAGAAGCTGAAAAGATCAAACAGGATTACGCACGGCATCGTGAAATACTTCCTGTTGTCAAGGCAGTCATTGAAAAGATGGCTCTCATTGTCAGCAAATATATTGACAGGAGCAGGACCGATGCGATTTATCTGTGCGGAGGAACTTGTTGTCTTACAGACATAGAGGCAATATTTGAACAGGAAACGGGAGTGCGTACAATAAAGCCCAAGAATCCATTCCTTGTCACACCGGCCGGAATTGCAATGAATTGTAGACTGTAATAGGAATTTTGCTGCAAAGCCTATATTGAAATTAACGGAAAGGAGGAGTTCTGCATGGATTATAATGCATTGGTGGAAGCAATTGTAGCTCGTGTGGCGGAAAAAATCGCAAATTGTGAGAACACCGGCTTGCTTCCCGCCTGCAATAAGCCGAAG
This sequence comes from uncultured Oscillospiraceae bacterium, assembly GCA_964349435.1. Taxonomy (GTDB): domain Bacteria; phylum Bacillota; class Clostridia; order Acetivibrionales; family DTU013; genus CAYGHY01. Next base: position 7,784 of record CAYGHY010000024.1, on the reverse strand, counting down.
CTGCTTATCCTTACGCAGGAGCATGGAGAAGTATGCCATAAGCTTCTTGAAAGCAAATGCATAGGGGAGCACTGCCGAACCATATGTGCGTTGATGGAGGAGGATCATGTCAATGCTGATGAGTTTGAAGGTGCGGTCCTCTACAATTTGACAAATGATGCGCTGGCTAAGATAGCCGGAGGGATCTGCGATACAAAATATTCTGCTCTGGTCATGAAGCTTATCCTTTTGGGAAAGCCGCTGTTTGCAGCCCGTGATCAGGTTGAACTGTTCAGGTATGAAGGTTCCGCGCCGGCACCCTATTATACAATGTTGCGCGAGAAGCTCACATTGCTGGAACGATCGGGATTGACGGTATGCTGCCCGGATGAACTGGAGAGCAGGATACTTAGTCATCTATGCAATGCTTCAGCCAGCGTGGCTGGACGATCTCATGCTGGAATGCCGTCAGCAAGAACTGGTAAAGAATACAAGCTGGATAAGAAGGTTATCAGTGAAAGAGATATTAAGAGCGTCGATATATGCGGTATTACCGTACTGCGTGTGGGAGCAAAGGCTATCCTTACTGATCTTGCAAAAGAGTACGCCCATTCAAATAATATCGAAATTGTGCGGGATTGACGGCTACCCTGCAGGAATATAGGGGGAAAACAAATGCAAATTGCAAAGGTAATCGGAAATATCTGGGCTACCCGCAAGGAGGAGAAGCTGGCAGGCTTTAAGCTGCTGATTGTTCAGCCGATCAATATTCTGGACGGCTCAAATTTCAGGGTGCCTGTCGTAGCTATTGATACAATCGGCGCCGGTGTCGGTGAAACTGTGATTATTGTAGGAGGAAGCTCCGCAAGAAGCGCGGCGGGGGACATGAGTGTGCCGGTAGATGCTACGGTAGTAGGAATTGTGGACGATCAGGAAATTGATCGAACTGTATGATTATTTTTTGACGGTATGATTTTAAAAATGATACCGTTTAGAGGTGGTGGTAGGATGAATCTGCCGGAAGCGGTCAAAAATGCGGGTGTAGTTGGTGCCGGTGGAGCCGGTTTTCCAACTCATGTCAAACTGAGCACCACAGTGGAATCCTTCATAGTAAATGCGGCAGAATGCGAACCGCTGATGGAGATCGACAAATACCTGTGCCGTAATTTCGCCGAAGAGATCGTAGCAGCGGCTTCAATAGTTTCGGCCCATCTCGGAGCAAAACGTACCGTCATTGCCCTCAAGGCAAAATATGTTCCGGAGATAGCTGCGCTTGATCAGGCAATCAAAGGTCAGGGTGCCGCAATGGAGATATTTGGGATGGACGCCTTCTATCCTGCAGGGGACGAGCAAATCATGGTTCAGCAGGTGCTGGGCAAAATAGTCCCGGAGCGCGGGATCCCAAAGGACATCGGTGTGGTAGTAGAAAATGCAGGCACTTTGCTGAATATCTTCGATGCAATGAAAGGCAAGCCCGTAAAGGATAAATTTCTATCGGTGGTAGGCGAAGTAAGAGAGCCCATCATGCTTCATGTGCCTGTAGGGACATCCATAAAAGAGTGTATTGAAAAGGCCGGTCCGACGGTGGACGAATATGCTGTGATCATCGGTGGGCCAATGATGGGAATGGTTTTGGAAAATTCAGCCGGGTTCGGCGCCGAGGTCGTTACCAAAACCACAGGGAATATTGTTGTTCTGCCCGGAAAGCATTATCTTGCAGAGCGGTCGCATATCGATATGAAAAGGCTGGCCACACAAGCCAAAAGCGTCTGCATCCAATGCAGGTTCTGTACAGATATGTGCCCGAGGCATCTTTTAGGACATCAGATAAGACCGCATCTGGTTATGAGAAATTCCTTCAAGGAAAACTTTATAACAGATGACGCAGAATACCTGAGAGCCTTCGGCGATGCTGTGAATTGCTGTGAATGCAATGTATGCGAATTGTATGCGTGCCCTATGGGGCTTTCACCGCGCCGTATCAACATCCACTTTAAAGGTAAATTGCGAGAAAAGGGCATTCAGCCTGAACGGAACTTGCAGCCGACGGTACGCCAGGAACTCAGCTTTCGCAGGATTCCGACATACAGGCTTGCTGCAAGGCTTGGACTGGAACGATACTATGGCCGGCATGCCCATGAATGCTATGAACTTGTACCGGATACAGTCTATATTCCCTTCAAGCAGCATATCGGGAAGCCAGCCATCCCCTTAAAAAAGCAGGGTGACAGGGTGAAGAGCGGCGAACTGCTGGCGGCGGCGGATAACGGCCTTTCGGCCAATATACATGCCAGTATCGACGGCATCGTTACCGCTCTGGACAAAAACGGCGCGCACATTGCAAAGGAGGCTTGATTTCTATGGGTAACGCCATCGGCATGATAGAATTGAACAGTATTGCTCAGGGCATAGAAGTTTGCGATTACATGGTCAAAGCGGCAAACGTAGAGCTGATACGCGCCTCCACCATCTGCCCGGGCAAATATGTGATAATTATAGCCGGTAATGTCGGTGAGGTGACAGCATCCCTGGATATGGGCAAAAAACACGGAGCGGAATTTGTAGTAGATACTTTACTGATACCCAATATCCATCCGCAGCTTATCCCTGCGATCTGCATGACCACACAGGTTGAATCTCCGGGCGCCGTAGGAGTGCTGGAATTCTTCTCTGTATCATCGGCCATTGTGGCAGCCGATATTGCGGCAAAGGCGGCTAATGTTACCTTGATCGAGGTGCGAATAGGCTTTGCCATTGGAGGAAAAGGGTTTGTAACGCTTACAGGCGATGTAGGCGCAGTACGTGCAGCTGTGGAGGCGGCAAAGAGAAATGCTGAATTACTGATCAATGCCGTAGTCATTCCAAAGCCATCGCCAAAGGTGTTTCAATCCCTGCTTTGAAACCGGCAAGAAATGAATTGTTATGTTTAAGCCTTGGGAATTGCCTCTTTTCACTCTGCATTATAGTATTGACGGTAAATAGATAGTGCGGCTAAAGAAGAGGCAGTCCCAGCTTAGAATAAAGCAAAGCTCCTGAAATTGAAGAGCTGAAGGGGTTTTGCGACCACTAAACTCAATTTGAATAGGAGGTATTATTATGTTTCAGGAACTAATCGACAACATTGCCAATGTAAGTGTATTCACGGAAAGTTTTACGGTCTGGATCCAAAAGCTGTCGGTAAACTCAGTCATTATTTTTATCATGATGGTATTTATGATTGCAGGGGCAATTGACAAAATCCGCGGCAATAAGCTTGGATATGGAGAGCAGTTTGATGAAGGCTTCAAAGCAATGGGCCCTCTGGCTATAGCAATGGCAGGTGTTGTCGCTGCAGCCCCAGTACTGGCCATGATACTTAAGCCGATAATCGTTCCTGTATACGGCCTGCTGGGTGCAGACGCTTCCATGTTTGCAACAACGCTTTTGGCTAACGATATGGGCGGATATCCACTTGCCATGCAGCTTGCCTCAGATGAGACAATCGGTAACTTTGCAGGCTTGATTCTAGGTTCAATGATGGGACCGACGATCGTATTTACAATACCGGTTGCTCTTTCAATCATAAAAAAAGAAGACAGACCATACTTGGGAGCCGGTATACTGGCTGGTCTTATCACAGTGCCAATTGGCTGTGTGGCCGGTGGGTTGGTAATGAATATGACTCCCTATAAAATCAGCATCGGAACGATTCTTGTAAACCTTATACCTGTTGCCATTATTGCCGGCCTGATCTGTATCGGGCTATGGTTCAAGCCTGCAAAGATGATTAGCGGCTTCAATAAGTTTGGTACGGGAGTTACCGTTTTAATTACTATATTCACAGCCATTGCAGTATTTCAGTATCTGACAGGGATCCGGTTCCCTCTGCTCAATTTAATGGTTGACTACGATGGGAAAGTTCCTCTGGAAACCGGTCTTCTGATATGCGGACAAATAGCAATTGTCTTGATAGGCGCATTCCCGATGGTAAAATGGATAACCAAGACATTCAGTAAACCACTAAAGAAAGTTGGTTCCGCATTTGGTATGGATGATGTGGGTTCAGCAGGTATGGTTGCCAACCTTGCAAATAACATTGCAATGTTCAATATACTTGGAAATATGAACGCCAAGGGCAAGCTGCTTAATGTTGCTTTCGCAGTTTCTGCAGCTTTTGTATTCGGAGACCACCTGGGATTCACCGCAGGTGTCAATCCCGAAATGATATTCCCTGTTGTCGTTGGCAAGCTTGTAGCTGGTTTTACTGCGCTCATCCTCGCAAATATCCTTTCGCCCAAGCTTCTCAGCAAAATACAAAGTTCAAATGATGAAGCTTTGACCATGAATAAAAAGAGGAATCAAGGGGCTGACACTACAATGAAAGGGTAGGAATAATTATGAATCTTAGCGAAGCGTTGCTGCGAAAGATTGTGGAACAGGTTATTCGTGAAACCCTGGGGAAGTCCGAGCCTGAATTTGAAAAGCATATTGACCCAAGCGGGATCATCTTGATTAAGACCGATACCGTCAAATGCGAGCCCTTTGCAGGCGCAAAGGGTGTATACCTTAAGGATGTGACTACCCTTGAGGAGGCGCCGAGAATGGGCTGCGGCATTATGGAGCTTAATAATGGCTGTCTCGAATGGACACTAACATATGATGAATATGACATTGTTCTTGAGGGTGTTTTGGAGATTGAAATAGACGGGCGTGTCGTAACGGCGCATAAAGGTGATATTATCTATATCCCTAAGAACAGCCATATACATTTCCAGACACCTGACAAAGCAAGGTATGCATATTTTGTATATCCTGCTAACTGGCAGGAATTGACCTGAGTGTTAATGTGCTGGTATTGGTATTATCTGTCCGTGGTGCTGCGGCAGCTGCCGCAGCACTGCCCTTTACAGGTTTTCGATCCTGATCCTGTCAACCGGTATGCCATTTGACAAAACTTTCTGAAATTCATCATTGCTGTATAAGTCTTTGATGGTCTCCACTGCATGGCTGCGCGGATATCGCAAGCACATGATATCACAAGAGGTTTTGGATATCCATACGCAGCCGTAGCGAAAGCTCAGATTTTCTCCGGAGCTCTGTCCCCATGCTCCAGTTCCCGCTTTATAAGAGCGATTATGGCGTCCGCCATATCCAGCTTGGTATCGGGCAGACTCTCGCTTTTTATGACGTATACGACGTCGCCGATTTTCTTTTCATATGTGACCGATTGCTCTGATGTGATCACAATTTCAGTTTTCCTTACATTTTATTTGGACAGTTATTGCGCACTTAGCGTAATTATGATAATATTAAGCTAAACTATGATGGGGGTGAAAAATATGCCGCATATCAGACCTGTATCCGACCTGCGTAACAATTTTGCCGATATATCGAGGACAGTCCACGAAAGCTCAGAGCCTGTTTTTTTGACAAAGAACGGTTACGGCGATATGGTCGTCATGAGCATGGAGGCCTTCGAGCGCCATCAGTTTGACAGCGAAGTCTACATCAAGCTGAAGGAGGCGGAGTTCGAAGCCAAGACTACCGGTAAGCGCTTTTCGCACGACGAGGTGTTTTCCTCCCTGAGACGCAAGCTTCAAGAGAAGGCGGCGGAGGATGTATAAGCTATCGTACCTGCCGCTTGCCAACCGTGATATTGCCGACGCCGTAAATTATATTTCTGAAACACTCGTTGCGCCAAAGGCGGCTCTTGACCTGCTTAACGCATTGGATGAATCCATATCGCGCTTAAAGGATTTTCCGTATTCCTGCCGTATTTATCAGACGGTAAAACACTTGGAACGAGAGTATCGCATCCTGACTGTCAAGAACTACGCCGTTTTTTATACTATCATTGAACAGGAAAAGCTCGTAGAGATTAACCGTGTGATCTATGCCAAACGGGATCTCGATAAACAGCTTTGACCTAAACATTCTCCGGGCGTCCGCAGCCTTACGGCTGCCCGGTTTCAGCAGGAACTTGTCCTGCGTCACATTTTCTGTCCAAATTCCTGCTTCTGTTCGCTCTGGAGCTTATGCCCCTGCGCCGCCGAAAAGCAGCATGTACTCATATTAATTCCTTCCACGGAATATCTCCCGTATGGTAAAGGCTTCTGACAATTGAATAGAACGTCCATGTGCGAATAATCTCATGGGCGTGTGTTCTCATGCTCATAGGCATGAGCTTCATACCAAGGCGTTCATTGATTTGCGGAGTAACAGACGAGGTCGCCCATGTGTCAAACACCGCGCTTTCAGGTATAAATTCCGTACAGCCGCAGCTACAGACGCCGATGTATTCTGTTTCAAGCGGGTTAACCGGCAGCTGTTCTTGCTCCGCAAACACAGGGCTGCCACAGGTCTTGCAATACCAGACAGGAAAGGGAACGCCGAAATATCTTTGGCGAGAAATACACCAGTCCCATTTCAAATTTTCAACCCATACAACATAACGGTTTTTCATTTGAGCCGGAAACCAGTTTATTTTATCGGCGGCCTTCAAAAAACTGTCTTTTTCGGATAAAATATCGATATACCATTGCCGCGAGGGAATAATCTCAACTACTTTTTCGCACACATATAAAATTTGCGTTTGACAGAGACTATTTCACATGTTAAACTTATTAAAATTCCGAAAGAAGGGAAGCTCGTGCGGCAAGTAAATATGACAAGTGCATATTCATCTTATTCCTATTCGTCCGTGTCGTCTTATCGAAACGGGCTTTCGCTCTATATGCGAAAATAGGATGAGATAACATCCGAATTTAACATATAGCGGCCTGAAAGCCAAGAAAAAGCTTTCAGGTCGTTTTTTATTTTTCAAAGGAGTGGTGTATGTATGAACAATGCGGAGAATATCGAGCTTATAAAAAACGGAGCGGTTCAGATTTATTCCGAACTGGGACTAACCGACAGATTACGAAGCGGTATAACCCTAACAATTAAGCTCGGTGCCGACCCAAGCCGCCCGGATCTTCATCTGGGGCATTCGGTCGTGCTGCGGAAGCTGAAGCTTTTTCAAGAACTGGGGCATAGAGTCGTGTTCGTAATCGGCGACTTCACCGGTATGATCGGCGACCCGACCGGAAAGAGCAAGACCCGTCCGGCGCTTACGCTGGAGGAAACCAGAAAAAGCGGTGAAAGTTACTTCAAGCAGGTGACAAAAATTTTAGATCCTGAAAAAACGAAGATTGTATATAACTCCGAATGGCTTTCCAAATTGAATTTTGCCGACGTCATCAGTCTTTGCTCCAAGTATACGGTTGCAAGGATATTGGAGCGTGACGATTTCAAGGACCGTCTTGCGCAAAACCAACCAATTTCCATGCACGAGCTATTATACCCATTAGTGCAGGGCTATGACTCAGTGGCGCTACATGCCGACATCGAAGTAGGCGGAACTGATCAAACCTTCAACCTGCTTGTGGGTAGAGCGTTACAAGCCGATTACGGTCAAACCCCACAGGAAGTCATCACTTTCCCGCTGCTTGTTGGACTTGACGGTAAAGAGAAGATGAGCAAGTCACTTGACAATTATATCGGCATTGACGAGCCTGCTGACGTCATGTTTGAAAAGGCGATGAAGGTGCCGGATAATCTCTTGCTTGATTATTTTATGCTGACGACCGACACCCTGAAGTCCGACGCCGAGGCAGAGATACATCAAGACATCCGGGCAGCGCACCTCACTTATGCATTCATGATTACAGAAATGTACCACGATAAGGCATCAGCTGAGAATGCCAAACAAAGGTTCCTGCAGATAGCCGGGGGCTCGGCACCGACAGAAATGGCGGAGTATTCTGTGAGCGAACCCGGAATAGCGC
>CAYGHY010000023.1:0-21093 GCA_964349435.1 uncultured Oscillospiraceae bacterium | reverse complement strand
AGGCATCCGTCGAAGGGAACCATAGGGTTCCATAGCGAACAAGATAAATTCGCTTGAGTTTTAGTCATGAGCGAAGCGAATTTTCTTGAAGCATGGCGGCATGGAAATCTGATAAAATTGGGAGGATTGATATGGGGAAGGCTTTGATTATCGGCGCCGGGGGAGTTGCCAGTGTTGTGGTTCACAAATGCTGTCAGAATCCGGAAGTTTTTAAGGAGATTTGCATAGCCAGCAGAACTCTTGAGAAATGCGAAGCTATAAAGAGCAAATTGAACGGAGGCAGGACTAAAATTCACACAGCTCAGGTTGATGCCGACAATACGGATTTGGTTATTGACCTGATCGGGAGTTTCAGACCGGATATTGTCATCAATGTCGCTCTTCCATATCAGGACCTGACCATAATGGAGGCCTGCCTTGCAACAGGTGTCCATTATGTTGATACTGCCAATTATGAACCGCGTGATGTGGCAAAATTTGAATACAAATGGCAGTGGGCATACAGGCAGAGGTTTGCAAAGGCACATATAACAGCGCTGCTGGGAAGCGGCTTTGATCCGGGCGTGACCGGTGTTTTCTGTGCTTATGCACGGAAGCACTACTTTGATGAGATACTTTCCATTGATATACTGGATGCAAATGCCGGTGATCATGGATATCCCTTTGCGACAAATTTCAACCCGGAGATCAATATACGCGAGATTACGGCTAACGGAAGCTATTATGAAAACGGTCAGTACGTGGAAACGAAACCTCTCGCTGTAAAAAAGGTCTATGACTTTCCGGAAATAGGCCCCAGAAACGTCTATCTTTTACATCATGAAGAAATAGAGTCATTGGCCATAAATATTAAGGGCGTAAAGAGAATCCGGTTCTGGATGACGTTTTCGGATAATTATATCAACCATCTGCGTGTGCTTGAAAATGTGGGAATAACCTCAATCGAACCCATTGAGTTTGAAGGGAGGCAGATCATTCCTTTACAGTTTTTGAAGGCTGTGCTTCCCGACCCGGGCTCCCTTGGAGCAAGAACAAAAGGTAAAACAAATATCGGCTGCATCATTCAAGGCATAAAAGACGGAAAACCGTTAAACTACTATGTTTACAATGTCTGTGACCATCAGGAATGCTATGCCGAGGTAGGATCACAGGCTATTTCCTATACCACGGGAGTACCGGCAATGATAGGCGCCATGATGATATTGAAGGGCATCTGGAAAAAGCACGGCGTTTATAATATAGAAGAGTTTGACCCCGATCCGTTCATGGAAGCCTTGAACGAGCACGGACTGCCCTGGAAAGAGAGCTTTGAGCCGGAATTGTTGGACTGACCCGGCTGCCGGGGGCACAACAGTGTGGCAATGTGGCGGCCTGACAGCGAGAATCAGTTTTACTGAGGTATGATAGGACAATGAACATTGATTTTAATGCGATACCGACACCCTGCTATATAATTGATGAAAGCCTTCTCATAAAAAACCTTGAGATATTGCAGTCTGTCCGGCAAAGGACCGGCTGCAGAATTCTTCTTGCTCAAAAAGGATTTTCCATGTATTCGGTTTATCCTTTAATAGGCAAGTATCTGGAGGGGGTAGCATCAAGTTCGCTTTTTGAAGCCAGGCTCGGCCATGAGGAAATGGGGAAAGAGGTCCATGTCTTTGCGCCGGCCTATATAGAGGAAGAGTTTAAGGAGCTTCTGAGCTACTGCGACCACATTGTTTTCAATTCCTTTGATCAATGGAACAGGTTCAAGAGCAGAGTAAAAGCAGTTAATTCAAGAAGAATTGAGTGCGGCATCCGCATAAACCCCGAGTATTCCGAAATAGAAACAGCTATTTACGATCCATGCCATGAAAATTCGCGTCTTGGGGTGACATTGTCCAATTTCAAGCCGGAGGAGCTTGACGGCATTGACGGGCTTCATTTCCATACCATGTGCGAACAGAATTCGGACACGCTGGAACGTACTGTCAAGGTGGTGGATGAGAAATTCGGCAAATACATCAAGGGAATGAGATGGCTCAATCTTGGCGGCGGTCATCATATTACAAGGCCTGATTATGATATTGAAACTCTTGCCGGTTCTATTTTGTTTCTCAAGGACAAATATGACATAAACATATATCTGGAGCCAGGCGAGGCAATTGCTCTTGATACCGGTTTCCTGGTGGCAAGTGTGCTGGACATTGTTGAGAACGGTATGAAGATTGCCATTCTGGACGTCTCTGCGGCTTGCCATATGCCGGATGTGCTTGAGATGCCCTACAGGCCTGGTATTATCGGTGCGGGAAAGCCCGGTGAATATGCCTGTACATATAGGTTGGGAGGCAATACCTGCCTTGCCGGAGATGTAATCGGGGATTATTCCTTCGGACAGCCTTTAAAAGCAGGCGACAGGCTTGTGTTCTGTGACATGGCACATTATACCATGGTCAAGAACAATACGTTCAACGGAATCAACCTGCCCTCCATCGCGCTGTACAGTAAAGCGGAAGGAGTGAGGATTATCAGGAAATTCGGATACGAAGACTTCAAAAAACGCTTGTCCTGATAACCAATGCTATGTTTAGAGAGGTACACCGCTTTTGCGGTATTGACCGGGCGAGATGCCCACAGTTCTCTTGAACATCCGCAGGAAGTTGGAGTAATCGTTAAAGCCCGATTTTGTGCAGGCTTCGGTAACATTACAGCCATCCGAGAGCAGCCTTTTAGCTTTTGAGATTCTTTTATACAGTATATATTCATGGAGACTGCTATTGGTAACCTGCTTAAAGAGGCGGCTTAGATGAAAGCGGTTGATATAAAAATACCGTTCCAAAAATTCCAATGAAAGATCAGTGTCCGGATTCGAATCAATATAATCCAATACCGGCATCAGCTTTTTGGTGGCATTGGGCAATTCCCCCTCCGGCGGAAGAGTGCTGGAGAAAACCCGGTTGATGTAGACCAGCAGTTCAAGAAAAATCGCCAGCTTCAATACATCGGAGCCATTTGAGGTTTCATCCCGAAGCACCTCCATTTTGCTGAAGAGTTTTTGGATTTCATCGCTCTGTTTTGTGGTCAGGCTGATGAGATTCTTTTCACCTGTCGGGCGGTTGGTAAAGCAATTCAGAAGATTAAAGGAAGGTGAACTCAAAGCCTGTGGAATCGCAGCATTGAAATGTACCACAATTCTTTCATAAGGCTCGCCTGGGGAAAATGAAGGTTTATGTATTTCATGATTGTTCATAAGTAAAAGATCGCCATTATGTAGCGTGTACACCTTTTTCTCAACAAAATAATTCACATGGCCGGAGATAAAAAAGTAGATTTCAAAGAAATCGTGCAGGTGAAAATCGGTCTGTAACGGTTTATCAATCCGTACATGGCTATAGCTGATTGATTCGTTAATATTTTTATAGTATGTTTCCACTATGCACACACTCCTGTTTAATGATGTCAAGAAAAACAATATTTTTATCAAAATATGCAAAGAATATGGATAAATTATATAATATACTTACTGTATAAAACATACTTGTCTAAAAATTTTGTGAAAGAAATGTATAATAACTGAAGCGGCTTGGTTTACTGCAGCCGATTATGACAAATAATAAACGGAGGATGTTATGAGCAAATTTATACTTAGCGCTTTTGCGGATGAGATTGATCCTATGCTGGCTGTACAGATGGATGTGCTGGAACGGCACAATATCAGGCATATTGAAATGCGAGGGGTTAATGGAAAGAATCTGGTTGGGTACACGCCGGAGGAAGTGAAGGAATTTAAGAAACAACTGGATGCCAGAGGCTTCAAAATTTCCGCTGTGGGTTCGCCAATTGGCAAGATTAAAATTACTGATGATTTTTCACCCCATCTGGCGCTTTTTAGACACACGATTGAAATAGCAAAAATATTGGAAACGAAATACATACGGATGTTCAGCTTTTTCATTCCAAACGAGGAAAATCCCTGCCTTTACAGGGATGAGGTCATGAAACGGTGGAGCCAGTTTATTAAAGCTGCGGAGGGGACAGGGTTGACGCTGCTCCATGAAAATGAAAAGGGAATTTACGGAGATACGCCCGAACGTTGCCTTGACCTGTTGGAAACAATGAACTGCAGCTACATGAAAGCGATATTTGATCCGGCCAATTTTATACAATGCGATGTGAAAACATACCCCGAAGCATTTAATTTGCTGAAGGAGTATGTGGTGTATATGCATATTAAGGATGCTCTTTACAAGGATCACAGCGTGGTTCCCTCCGGTTATGGTGACGGAAGGGTGGGGGATATCCTGACAGAGCTTAAAAACAGGGAATTTGAAGGTTTTCTTTCCATAGAACCGCACCTTTCTGATTTTACGGGGTTTGCTGCCCTTGAACCCAATTCGCATGTCAATAGACTGCCGGAAGGCGGTCCGAAGCAGTTTGCAATTGCAGTGGAGGCTCTGAGGAAAATATTAGCCGGAACATAGGAGGAAGCCATGGAAATAGTACGTGTAGGAATCATCGGCGTAGGGAATATGGGAGGCAACTACGCCAAACAAATGGACAATGGAGGGGTGCTGGGTGCGGAATTGTCAGCGATTTGCGACTCAAATCCTGAGCGCCTGCAATGGGCAAAAGAGACTTTTAAGGAGACGGTTCAGCTGTTTGACAATATAGAAGCCTTCTTTGCAGCCCGTGCGGTCGATGCGGTTATAATCGCAACACCGCATTACACCCATCCTAAGCTGGCTATTCAGGCATTTGAAAACAATTTGCATGTGCTTATTGATAAACCGGCAGGCGTTTATACAAAACAGGTCAGAGAAATGAACGAAGCAATGCAGAAGACCGACAGGGTTTTCGGCATTATGTATAACCAGAGGACGAATCCGCTTTACCAGAAGGTTAGGGAGTTAATACTGACAGGTGAGCTGGGTGAAATCAAACGGATTAACTGGATAATTACCACCTGGTACCGTTCCCAGAGCTATTATAATTCAGGCGGTTGGCGCGCCACCTGGGCAGGAGAGGGCGGAGGCGTGCTGTTGAACCAGTGCCCCCACCAGCTGGATTTATGGCAGTGGATTTGTGGCATGCCAAAGCGTGTCCGTTCCTTTATGGCCTTTGGAAAGCATCATAATATTGAAGTGGAAGATGATGTAACTGCTTATATGGAATATGAAAATGGCGCAACAGGCGTATTTATAACAAGTACGGCCGATTCTCCCGGTACAAACCGTTTTGAAATCCTTGGTGATAGGGGGAAAATTGTAATTGAGGAAGGACAGCTGAAATACTGGCGTCTAACTGTTTCCGAAAGGCAATTCAACAGCGAATACACCGGTGGTTTTGGAGAGCCGGAGAATTGGAGATGCGAGATTCCAGTAAAGGGAACCGAAACGGGTCACTTGGGAATCATGACAAATTGGGCGTCTGCCATACAAAAGGGGACATCTCTGCTGGCACCGGGCATTGAAGGTATTCATGGCCTTACGCTTTCCAATGCGATGCACCTTTCCGCCTGGACTGATGGCTGGGTAGAGCTTCCGATAGACGAGAATCTGTTTTATTATAAATTACAGGAAAGGATAAATGCCTCTACCTTCAAAAAGACTAAAGCCGACGCAAAATCGCTTGATGTTGGGGGGAGCTATTAGAAGGACATGCCGGCGCCTACATAAAAATCGCAAATTCCAGTGTCCGGCTTACTGCGTATGAAATCGCAAAGCCCAGTGCTACGTCGGTGGGATAATGCACTCCGAGATATACCCGCGAAATGCCAACCAGTATTGCAAGGGTTATGAGTATTATTTTTATATAAGGGAAAAAAGACGCCAGTATTAACGCAACGGAAAATGCGGAGCCCGAGTGCCCTGAGGGAAGCGAGTACCTGCATTTTGGCGGGTTGATCGCAATAGCCCATTCAAGTGTTTTGTAAGGACGTGGTCTATTCACGATTCTTTTCAAAAGCTGTATGACAAATTGGCTTGATAATATATTGAGTACAAGCATGAAGCCCATTTGCATATTGTATAGCATCAATACTGCGGAAATAATGACAGCAATAAATGCAGAGCCCATCTGGGTTACGCTTTTCATAATGGCATCCAGCACCTGACAATGGAGTTTTCTATTCAAAGCATAAAAGCACAAAACATCGTTCTTTTTTATTATATTACCAACTGTTGACATAAAGTATCTCCTCAATAAATGCAATATTGTTGTATGCACCTACTTATTTTACACCATACATGCATAAAAAAGATATACATAATCTAAAAAGTTATTACACAGCGAGTTTTTCACTTAGGAATCGTTGAAATTCAACTTCCGCTAAAACTTTTTGGGGAACTACAGCGGAGCCCCGTTCGCCGAAAAAGTATCGGAAGTAATATTTCAGCCGACCCTTATATTGCCGTATGGGAATTAGCCTGCTGTGCGGCGAATCAACGTGCATCGTGTGCCTCATAGTTATGTTTGCTTTGCATAGTTGTCAAAGTAGCCTTGAATATATACTATTGGGGTGCCTTTATCCCCGCTTCCTGAAGTCAAATCACAGAGTGAACCGATCAGATCGGTAAACCTTCGGGGAGTGGTGCCCTGAGATTCCATGGCACCTACAAGGTCTGCATCTTTATTTCTGATATACTCAGAAATTGATTTTTTCAGGTCCTCTCCTTTTAAACCCGCAAAATTGTTGTCTGCAAGATATTTCAACTTTACTTCATTGGGGGTGCCTTCGAGCCCTGATGTATACGCAGGTGAGACAACCGGATCGGCTAGTTCCCAGATCTTGCCTACAGGGTCTTTGAATGCGCCGTCTCCATAGACCATCACTTCAACTGTTCTTCCGGTGGCTTGTTTAAGAGCGGCCTGAATTTTATCCACCAGCAGCTGGCAATCGCGGGGGAAAAGCTTGACGCTTTCTTCAGTTGCCTTGTTTGAACCCAGAAGGCCATATGCTTCATTAAATCCGCTGCCATCAACGGATGCGGATAAAATATCATCCAGACCGTACACCTTTTCTCCACCATTTGCCTTAAGCATTTTTTTTGTTCTGAATCTTGTATGAATATCACAGGCCAGGACATTTTTTGTATAATCCAATATGGTTAGGGGATTGTTGGAGAATACAACTTCGCATTCTACGCCATATTCTTCTATCAGTGATTTGTAATAGTCGATATAATCAACACCGGTAAAGGTATGTATATTATATCCGAAGTAATCACGGAATCGCTTCAGGGTAAACACATCTGTCCAGGGATTTATTCCTTTTTCATACAGCAGATCGGTGTCAAACATAGAATTGCCCACCTCATCCGCCGGATAGCTCAGCATCAAAACAATTTTTCCGGCAGCTTTTGCAATGCCTCGCAGGCAGATTGCAAAACGGTTGCGGCTGAGAATAGGGAATATGACTCCGATAGTGGCTGCGCCAAATTTCCTGCCCACATCCTTCCGGATTGCGTCAATGCTTGCATAATTCCCCTGGGCACGGGCTAGAACGGATTCGGTAACGGCAACAATATCCCGTTCTCTAATTGAAAAGCCTTCTGCTTTTGAAGCTTTTATAACACTATCTACAACGAAAGCTACAATATCATCATTTTGATTGATAATCGGGGTACGAAGACCTCTTACGACAGTTCCCACCATTCTTTCCATGCTGCACCTCTCCTTGATTGGTTAAATTCCATTCTTATTATACATGGATGAGTAAGGTAAGTAAAAATTTTTTTATAAAAAATTAATAAAAAAATTCGAAAAAGAAGAGAGTTGAAATTGTTCATAGAATGTGTTATCATATGATATAATGTAATGAACATATGTAAACCTAAATGTCATATGAGCCAAAGGACAGGTAGCAATGCAGAAGGATTGTGTAGCTAAAATAGTCAGGAACGAGGCAATAAAATACTTAATCCGGAACAGCGGCCTGTATTACATACCTGTTGCGGTATCGAACAGGCATGTTCACTTATCTTTAAATGATGTTGAAAGGCTTTATGGCAAGAGATACGAATTGAAGCCGGTAAGGTGGTTGTCCCAGCCCGGACAGTTTGTCTGCTTTGAAAAGATAAGTATTGAAGGACCCAAAGGCGTTATCCGCAACGTAAGAGTTCTGGGTCCTGTCAGAAAGGAGACACAGGTAGAGATTTCCATATCGGACTCCTATTTATTGGGGGTCACCCCGGTTGTAAGGATGTCGGGGGATCTTGACGGCACTCCGGGGATTAAGCTGATCGGACCGGAGGCAGAGGTAAATATACCGAAGGGCTTGATTGTGTCCGCCAGGCATTTGCACATATCCCCGGAAGAAGCAGAGTGGTATGGCCTGAAAGACAGGGATGTGATAAGAGTCAAAAAGAGCGGAGTCAGGGAAACGGTCTTTGACAACGTAGTAGTGCGTTCCAGCTCCAATGACAGCCTTGAAATGCATATGGATACCGATGAAGCAAATGCGGCCAATCTAACCAGCGGTGATTTGATTCTGCTGGACAGGTGTATATAGAATGAAATAAAGGATAGGTGTGATAGGATGCCGGATACTCGATTGTTAATTGAAGGAGTCGTCAGAGAGGTGCTGACAAGAATAATGAAGCAGCAGGATGCAGCTTCGGCCTGCGCTAATGGCGGCAGTGATGGTATGAAGTCAGGCGGTAAAACCGGGAACAGGCGTGTTCTAGTCCTTGTTCCCCCAAACATACTGCATGTGGGAAAATATCTGGAGTTTATTAATAGCAATAACCCGGCATGCAAATTGTCGGTTGCCTACTGTTCGGATATTGAAATTCCTCCGGCAGTCTTTGAAAATACTGTCGATTACCGTAACCTGAATGACATTTCGGACAGAAAAAAGATAATCCTCGCTTTCGAATCATATGAAGAAATATACTGTGTTTCTCCTGGAATCAGGCTGATGGAGTCCATAGCGAATTTTAATGATGAGGATTTTCTGGTCTATTTATTGATGGAAGGGTTAATCAAAGGAAAGGGTATCCGGCTTGTTCTGGGTTTCGACATAAACAGACAGGACAGCGGCAGGTTAACGAAGAAACTAAGGGAGCTGACCAGCCTTATAACCGATTCAGGCATCAGTATTTCAACGGCTGCCGCTCCGGGAAGCAAAGAGCCAATGAATGCGGAAACTGGAAGAGAGCTGATAACATGCGGAGATATAGACGAATTATGGAGCAAAAACGTCAAAGTGGTCTACAGGAGCAAAAAAGGTGTTGTCACGCCTCTGGCCGCAGACCGCGCCAGGGAATTGGGAATGACAATAATATTATGTAAAGGATAGGGTTGTATGAATATCTGTAAAGTAAAGGGCAATGTTGTAAGCACTAATAAAAGCGAACGTCTTAACGGGCTGAAGCTTATGCTGGTGAGCGAAGTCGATATTAAAACGGGTAAAGAGAAGAATGTCCAATACGTAGCAATTGATACGGTCGGAGCCGGCGAGGGTGAAATTGTGCTTGTTGTCAGCGGGAGTTCTTCGCGTCAGACCGAGATGACTGAAAACAAACCGATAGACGCAGCAATAATAGGAATAATTGATTATGTGGAAATAGAAGGCACGACGGTCTTCGAAAAATATAAACCAAATAAATAAAATTGTGGGGCGATACAATGAGTCTTACTCGGCAGAATATCGAAAACATAATAACTGAAGTAAAAAACAGGTATGCCGGAGCATCCGGGACCGGTGCATACAAGGCCGGAGCCGCTGTGGCGGTTGATCGCTCGCGAGGCGGCGGCGGCTGCTTTAAAAATATTGACGAAGCTGTGAAGGCTGCAGGAGAATCTCAGCGGCAACTGGTGCTTTTAAGCCTTGCGCTCAGACAAAAATTGATTGAGTCAATGAGGAAGGCCGCTCTGGACAACGCCCGGTATCTGGCTGTCATGGCCAAAGAGGAAACAGGCTTCGGCAGGGTTGAGGACAAGGTGCTGAAAAATATCCTTGCCGCTGAAAAAACCCCAGGCGTGGAGGACCTTGCTGCGAAGGCCTTTACCGGCGACCATGGATTGACTCTTGTGGAAGAAGCGCCTTACGGGGTAATAGGAGCCATAACACCATCCACAAACCCTTCATCTACCGTAATAAACAACAGCATAAGCATGGTGGCGGCGGGCAACGGAGTTGTATTTAATGCCCATCCGGGAGCTAAAAAAGTTACTATAGAGACCATAAGGATTCTCAATGAAGCCATAGGATCGGCAGGCGGACCTCCCTGTCTGCTGACCACAGTGGCTGAACCGACTCTTGAGACAAGCAGGGAAATAATGGAGCATAAGGATATTAGGCTGCTTGCGGTGACTGGAGGCGAAGCGGTAGTCAGTATAGCCATGAGGAGCGGCAAGAAGGTAATAGCCGCCGGCCCAGGCAACCCGCCGGTTATTGTGGACAATACTGCCGACATATGCAAAGCATCAGCAGATATTGTAAAAGGCGCAAGCTTTGATAACAACATTCTTTGTATAGCGGAGAAAGAAGTATTTGTGTTTAATGATATAGCAGATGATCTGATGCGCGGGATGGTGAAAAATGGATGTTTCAAGGCTGATAAAGCCGATACTGAAAAGATTGCAGAAAAAGTTCTGGTAAAAATAGGAGACAAGTTTGCGCCCAACAAAAAATATATCGGGAAAAATGCCGGTTACATTTTGCAGGAATGTGGAATACATACCAAAAGTGATTACAGTTTGATAATTACCGAAGTTAATTTTTCACATCCCTTTGTGTCGACTGAGATGCTTATGCCTGTATTGCCCATAGTCAGAGTCAAGGATTTAAAGGAAGCGGTTGAAATGGCGGTAGCTGCGGAAAACGGCTGCAGGCACACCGCAATCATGCATTCCCAAAATGTTTCAAACCTGACTTTTGCGGCCAGAGCAATGAATACCACCATATTTGTAAAGAATGCGCCGTCTTATGCAGGTCTGGGTTTTGAAGGAGAGGGCTACACAAGCCTTACTATTGCAACCCCTACCGGAGAAGGCCTGACTTCGGCAAGGACTTTTACCAGGGCAAGAAGATGCACTCTTTCGGGATCATTCAGAATTATTTAACAAAACCGGAGGACGGATAATGAGCTATAATAGTGTAAGCAATATTTTATATAAAATTAAAGAAGCAGGTGTTGTAGGAGCGGGCGGCGCAGGGTTTCCAACTCATGTAAAGCTTGACAACAAAGCGGAAATAGTACTGGCAAACGGTGCTGAATGCGAGCCGCTGCTCCGGGTGGACCGCCGGATAATGGAGAATTTCCCGGAGAAAGTAGTCGCAGGCTTAAAAACAGTTATGGAGATCAGCGGCGCGGGACGGGGTGTGATATGCCTTAAGGAAAAATACCACACAGCAGTTGAAAGACTCGGCAAAACTATCGCCGGCGATAAAAACATTGGGCTTCATCTCATGAAGAACTACTATCCTGCAGGAGATGAACAGCAAATAGCTTACGAGGTTACGGGCAAAGTGGTGCCTCCCGGAGGTCTGCCCATAAGCATAGGAGTCATAGTATGCAATGTAGGTACACTGATGAATATAGCGGACGCAGTTGAAGGCTTTCCTGTGACAGACAGGCATGTTACGGTAACCGGAGCGGTGGATAGGCCTTTAACAGTGAAGGTTCCCATCGGCACCCCTATAAGGAAGCTTGTGGAAGCCGCAGGGGGCCCTGTGGAAAACAGCGGGTATTCCGTTATAATAGGCGGACCTGCCATGGGTAAGGTGGAAAGGGACTGGTCGGCGGTCGTGACAAAAACGACCGGAGGAGTGGTGGTGCTTCCCGACAGTCACAAGGTCATTGCAATAAAGACCTCTGATACCGATAGGGATTACCGTCTGGCAAAATCGGTATGCTGCCAGTGCAATTACTGTACGCTGATGTGTCCCAGGAATTCCCTCGGCCTTGGAGTTGCGCCGCACAAGGTGATGCGCTCCATAGCCTATGACCATCCTTCTTCATTAGGCGATTCCAATTCCGTGCTCTCCTGCTGTGACTGCGGCATATGCACACTCTATGCATGCACCATGGGCCTTTCACCCAGTACCATCGTCACCGCACTTAAGCACAAGCTGCTGACAAAGGGCATTAAAGCAGGCGGCAAACCCGACAATGTGAGTGAATCAAGAGAATACAGGAAGGTGCCGGTCGACAGATTCATTCAGAGGCTGGCTCTTGATAAATATGATACGGATGCCCCGCTGACTGATTTGGAATTAAAAGTCCCATCGGTGAAAATTCCGCTGAAGCAGCATATAGGGGCGCCTGCTTCACCTGTTGCGAGTGTGGGGGACTATGTCCTGAAAGGCGAGCTGATTGGGATAATGGAAGACGGCAAATTGGGAGCAAATATTCACGCCAGTGTTTCAGGCAAAGTAGTACAGGTCTCGGACCAGCATATTGAAATCCGTATTATAGGTTAGGGGGAAAAGCAACTGTGAATGCGCTTGGTATGATTGAGGTGAACAGTATAGCGGCGGGGCTTGAAATAGCGGACGCCATGCTCAAGGCATCGGAAGTAAGCTTGCTGACCGCGCAGCCAATTTGCTGCGGCAAGTATATGATCCTGGTACAGGGGAGTGTTGCTGCGGTTAAAAGTTCGGTTGAAGCAGGGAAGCCTATAGCAAATGAATATCTTATCGACAGTTTTGTAATACCAAATGTAGACCCGCAGGTATTTTCAGCGATATCCTGTTCCACTGAGACAAAAGGCGCCAATGCCGTAGGCATAATAGAAACCTTCAGTCTGGCGGCCTGCATCATGTCGGCAGACGCAGCGGTGAAAGCGGCGAATGTTGTTCTTCTTGAAATAAGGCTGGGAAGAGGACTTGGAGGCAAATCCTTTGTGGTGATGACAGGCGACGTCAGCTCGGTAAGGCATGCGGTTGAATCCGGCGCCGGCGAAATAAGCGCCGACGGCATGATGGTAAATAAAATTGTTATACCGTCTCCGCATCAAGAATTAATGAGGGCTTTATTGTAGTATTCATATAATGCCGATAAAACTTGTATAAAACGAAAGGGGATCAGTTTATGGAAAAAGAAGCGTTGGGAATGGTTGAAACCAAGGGTCTCGTAGGCGCAATAGAGGCTGCGGATGCTATGGTAAAGGCGGCAAATGTCAAATTGATAGGTAAAGAGATGGTAGGAAGCGGGCTTGTCACCGTAATGGTAAGGGGCGACGTCGGAGCCGTGAAGGCTGCGACAGAAGCCGGAGCCGCTGCAGCCAAGAGGGTTGGGGAACTCATTTCGGTGCATGTGATACCAAGACCCCACAGCGATGTGGAAGGGATACTCCCAGAATAGCCATCGAACGGAGATGAGACAATGCAGGCAGGCAAAGTGATGGGTTCGGTTGTAGCAACGGTAAAGAACGAAGCATTAGTAGGAGTAAAGCTTTTATTGGTACAGCTATTTGAAAATAACAAACCGGGGAAAATTATAGTTGCAGGGGACGCAATCAAGGTAGCGGGCACCGGTGAATTTGTCTATCTGGTAAGCAGCCGGGAGGCTGCGATAGCGTTCGGCAAGGGACTGATCCCCATCGATGCCGGCATTGTCGGGATAATTGACAAGGCAAACTTGAATTCTATTATTAATTGTGAATGAAAGGGGCAAGGAATCATGGAAAAAGAAGCATTGGGAATGGTAGAAACCAGAGGGTTAATAGGTGCGATAGAGGCTGCGGATTCGATGGTAAAAGCAGCTAATGTGAAGCTTGTGGGCAAGGAAAAGGTAGGAAGCGGGCTTGTCACAGTAATGGTCAGAGGCGATGTGGGAGCCGTAAAGGCTGCTACCGACGCAGGGGCAGCCGCAGCTAAAAGAGTGGGCGAGCTGGTATCTGTGCATGTTATACCCAGACCTCACAGCGATGTTGAAGGCATACTCCCGAAAATTACCTGTGCCGAAGGTGAGTAGCTGTGAAAATGGCGAAGGTAGTAGGGAATTTGGTATCTACAATCAAGCATTCAACGCATGAAGGTGCAAAGCTTATGCTGGTCCGGCAGGTGGATGAGGCGGGAGAGCTTTGCGCAAACCAGATGATTGCTGTCGATACTGCTTGCTCCGGAGTCGGGGACTATGTCCTTCTGGTAGATGAAGGAGGGGCATGCAGGATGATGATGGACAACAGCGATGCCGCAGTGGACGCAGTAATAGTTGGGGTAGTGGATGAATTCTGCTTAAAATTTAAACAAAGAAGGTGACAGGATTGGAGTTAGAAAAGCTTATAGAAAAAATTACCGAAGAGGTATATAAAAAGGTGATGCAAGAATCGGGATGTCCCGGTCAGGACTGCAAGCCGGGCTGCGCCTGCGGCAGCGGCGGAAGCGACGGCGGTATTGCCGGCAGCGGCAGCGGCAGCATCCTGGGGATGATAGACCACACCCTTTTAAAGCAGGATGCGACGGCTGAACAGATAAAGAAGCTGTGCCAGGAGGCGAAGGAATATAAATTCGCCTCCGTATGCATCAATCCGTCTTATGTTCCGTTATGCTCGCAGCTTTTGTATGGAACAGGTGTAAAGGTCTGCACGGTTATAGGTTTTCCTCTGGGAGCCACCACGACGAAAACAAAGGTAGCGGAGACTAAGGAAGCGATTGAAAACGGCGCCGGTGAAATTGACATGGTTCTAAATGTGGGCACCGTCAAATCGGGAGATTACGACCAGGTAAAATATGATATTGAAGCGGTGGTGCTGGCGGCCAAAGGCAAGGCAAAGGTTAAGGTCATTATTGAAGCCTGCCTGCTGACAGATGAGGAAAAAGTCAGGGTATGCACCATAGCGAAATTAGCTGGCGCCGACTTCGTAAAGACTTCCACAGGCTTCAGCACGGGCGGTGCGACCGTTGAAGACATAAGACTCATGAGGCAGGTCGTGGGAGCAGATATGGGGGTAAAGGCTTCGGGAGGAATAAAGGATTACAACGCTGCGATAGATATGATAAATGCAGGTGCAAACAGGCTGGGTACGAGTTCCGGCATAGCGATAATAAAGAATGAAAAATCATCATCGCAAAAAGGCTACTAATACTACGGCGAAAACCACGGAATTATCCTTGCAGAAACAACGCGTCGATACGTTTGCGATTATTTCTGCAAGGTACGTGAATACTGATTAAACAATGATGATTTCGCTGCGGTAATAATTGGGGGAATAAAATATGGGCAAAAAGATGAGGGCGGTACAACTGTTTGCACCCGGCGACGTCAGGTGTATGGAAGTGGATGTACCGCAGATAAAGAAGAAAAATGATGTAATAGTCAAAGTAAAATCATGCGGGGTTTGCGGCTCGGATATACCCAGAGTCATGTCAAAAGGAGCGTACAGGTATCCCATAACAATAGGGCACGAGTTTGCGGGACAGGTGGCCGAAATAGGTTCAGAGGTAAGAAAAGTGAAGCTGGGAGACAGGGTGACGGTAATGCCGCTCATTCCCTGTGATAAATGCGAATTCTGCAGGATCGGTGAAGCAATAGTATGTGATAATTACGATTATTACGGCTCTCGGATAGATGGCGCCATGGCCGAATATATCAGCGTCTGTGCCGACAATATAATAAAGCTGCCTGACGGAGTGGATTATGAAACAGGCTCTATGACAGATCCGGTTTCGGTTGCGCTGCATGCGGTTCGTAAGGCGGAAATACTGCCGGGCCAGTCGGCTGTTGTTTTCGGACTCGGAGCGATAGGCTATCTTACGGTTCAGTGGCTTAAGGCAGTAGGGTGCAGCAAGGTTTACGCCGTAGACATTTTTGAGGACAAGTTCAAACTTGCTGAATTATTGGGAGCCGACAATTGTATAAACGGTAAAAGACAGGATGTGGTAAAAACCATTCTGGAACTGACCGGCGGTGTGGGCGTGGATGCGGCTATAGAGCTGGCGGGAAGCAAATTTACCCAGATTCAGGCGATACAGTCGGTCAGGAAGATGGGCGCCGTTGTTTTCTGCGGCATTTCCTACGACGACCTGACAATTCCCAATGCCGCCCTTGCTAAGATTCTGCGCGGGGAACTGACTATAAAGGGTTCTTGGAATTCATCGATAGCACCCCTTCCAATCAATGAATGGGAGAGCTCCCTTATATTCATCAAGAATGGGAAAATAAAGGCCGACCCGCTTGTAACCCACAGGGTAAGGCTTGAAGACTGTCAGAAGGCTTTCGAAATGATGTACAACAAGACCGAAGTATTTACAAAGGTCCTGTTTAAACCCGAAGATTAGGAGATGCTGATATGTTAGCTTATGTTTATGAGGGGGATGGCCGCCTGGTACTTAAAAATATGCCTGAGCCGGTTGCCAAAAGGAATAGCGCCGTTATCAAGGTCAATGCATGCTCCATCTGCGGGACCGACTTCAGGACTTATATATACGGAAGCAAAAAAATAGTTCCAGGCACCATAATAGGACATGAAGTATGCGGGATCGTGGTTGATGCAGGAAACGGAGTTGCGGGATTGTATCCCGGCGACAGGGTAGCCGTCGCACCGGCAATAGGCTGCGGAAAGTGCTATTCGTGCATAGACGGACATCCAAACATGTGTGATGCTTTAAAATCTATCGGATTCCAGTATCAAGGCGGTTTCGCGGAATATATGGAAATCCCCGAACAGGCTTTAATCATGGGGAACGTAAATAAACTGGGAAATCTGATCGAGGATGAGGAGGCGGCACTGGCCGAGCCGATAGCCTGTGTCGTAAATTCACATGAGTATCTCAAGATTAAGGAAGGAGACAATGTAACCATATTCGGCTCAGGCTTCATAGGCTGCATTCATGCCGAACTTGCTTTTAGTTGCGGAGCGGAAAAAGTGATCATGATAGAAATTGCGAAGAACAGAGCTGAAGAAGCTTCAAGGCATTTGAGCCAGGTACAGATGATAAATCCGAATCAGAATGGCGGTCCGGAGAGGATATTTGAACTGACCGGAGGTAGGGGAACGGATGTAGCGATATTAGCCTGCTCTGTAGGAAAAGCACAGGAGGACGCCATAAGGATTGCCGCCAAAAGAGGGAGAATAAGCCTTTTCGGTGGCATACCCGGGGAAAGCAAAGGCTTTATAGACAGCAATGAAATCCATTATAAAGAGCTTTCCGTTTATGGAGTACACGCATCTACACCCCTCCAGAATAAGAAGGTGCTGGATTGGATTTTGTGCGGCAAACTTAAAGTAAAGAAGTACATAACCAGGGTAATGCCTTTGGAAGGCATAGTTGAGGCCTTTGAGGCCATTAAGAATGAAAACATTATGAAGGTTGTAATCAGGCCGTAGATTTAACTATTTGTGGGAGGGTCGCAATTGGATAAAAAGTATATTATGTCGATTGACCAGGGAACAACGGGCACACGAGTAATGCTGTTCAACCATGACGGCAATGAACATTCTTCGGCTTACAGGGAGATCAGACAAATTTATCCCAACCCCGGCTGGGTTGAGCATGATCCTGAGGAATACTGGGATACAACGATGGCTTGCGCTAAGGAGGCTCTGGAAAAGGGCGGCGCAATGGCAGGAGAAATAGCGGGAATCGGAATAACCTGCCAGAGGGAAACTACTGTGATGTGGGACAAAAAAACAGGAGTTCCGGTCTATAATGCAATTGTTTGGCAGAGCCGCCAATCTGCAAAAATATGCGAGGATCTGAAAACCGGCGGTTATGAACAAATTGTCAGAGAAAAGACAGGGCTGGTCATTGACGCTTACTTTTCGGCCACCAAAATCAAGTGGATTATGGATAATGTGCCGGGCGTCAAAGATAAGGCGAACAACGGGCAGATATATATGGGAAACATCGACAGCTGGCTGATATGGAAGCTAAGCGGCGGAGAACGCCACGTAGAGGATTATTCCAACGCTTCAAGAACGATGCTTTTCAATATTCATACCCTTGACTGGGATCAAGAGCTGCTGGATATTCTCAACATACCCAGGGATATTTTGCCGAAGGTTATGCCTACCAGCGGAATCATGGCGGTAACCAGCAAAAAAGTCTTCTTCGGGGAGGAGATCCCGATATCCGGCGATGCGGGAGACCAGCAAGCCGCTTTGTTCGGGCAGACCTGCTTCAAACCAGGTATGGCAAAGAATACCTACGGCACTTCAATGGCTCTGATGATGAATATAGGTGATAAGCCTGTACTTTCAAAAAACGGCTTGACGACCGATCTCGGATGGTATATAAACGGAAAGGCCGAGTATTCCCTTGAAGGCGTGGTTTTTATCGGCGGAGCCGCCGTTCAATGGCTGAGGGACGGGCTTAAACTGATAAAAAGCTCTCATGAATGTGATGTACTGGCCGAAAAGGTGCAGGATACGGGCGGCGTATATGTGGTGCCTGCATTCACAGGCTTGTGCACCCCCTATTGGGATATGTATGCGAGAGGAATGATTATAGGAATAACCAGGGGCACAACTGCCGAGCATATATGCAGGGGCACTCTTGAATCATTGGCGTACCAGACAAGAGATGTTATAGAATCCATGGCTGCCGACTCCAATTCGGAGACTACCGCCCTGAGGGTGGATGGCGGCGCAACAAAGAGCGACTTTTTGATGCAGTTTCAGGCAGATATCCTCGGAATACCGCTTCAATTGCCTTCAATTACCGAAATGGCAGCTCTGGGAGCCGCATACCTAGCCGGGCTGGGCGTTGGCTTCTGGACCGGTAAGGATGAGATTGAAAAGCACTGGAAAGTGGCGAAGGTGTATGAACCAAGGATGAGCGAAGACCAGAAGGAAAGCCTGTATGCCGGTTGGAAGAAGGCTGTTGGAAGATGCCTTAATTGGGCCAGGTAATTAGTATTACTGTCCTTCTCAGCATTACTGCCCAGAAAGTGAAATAATTATGATAGAATACGATGATATAAAGCAAATGGTAAGAAAGTCACTTCCGGAAAAAGTGAAGAGACATAAATCGACACTAAAATCGACAGTAGCATTGACTTAACCCTAAATAGTGCCATATAATCAAAAGGCAATGTATTAATCCGGTCGGTCATAAGGGGAAATATGGATAGCAATGAAAAAACTAATTTACTCGTCAATATCGCAAGGCTGTACTATGAACACAATTACAGCCAGCAGATGATTGCCGAAAAACTTAATCTGTCGAGACCATATGTCTCAAAACTGATAAACGAGGCCAAGGATAAGGGCATTGTAGAAATTAAAATCAATGATCCTTATGAATCTGAAACACAACTGGAAATGGAGTTAAGAGAAAAATTCAACCTGCACAAAGTAATAGTCGTACCTACGAATAATATGGAAACCGACATCCTGAACAAAATAGGAAAGACGTCTGCAAGATACCTTAACGGTATCATAAAGAGCGGAGATATAATCAGTGTGGGTTGGGGAGCCACTCTTTACGCCTTTTCGCAGAATGTTATCAGACGGGATGATTTGCAGAATATCACTGTGGTTCAGCTGTGCGGCGGAATAAGCAACATTGAAAAAAACATATACGCAACCGAGATCCCGAAGAGTATTGCCGACGCATACAGAGGCACCCCTTATATACTTCCTTTGCCCGCCGTTGTCGATAATGTAAAAGTCAAGGGAGCGATCCTGCAGGATAGAAACATAAGCAGCGTGCTCGGTATTGCTAATAAAGCAAACATTGCCATTTTTACCATGGGTCCTTTCGGGTACGATGGTGCGCTGTACAGAGTGGGCTACCTTAATAGAAAGGATGTTGAGGAATTGCTTGTCAAAGGGGCTGTGGGCGACGTCTGTACCCATATAATTAATGAGCGCGGAGAAATATGCGATGAAACTCTTAATAACCGGACAATAGCGGTTGAGTTAAATGAGCTGAAAAAAAAGAAATACAGGATCGGCATCGCTATCGGACCGGACAGGCTCAAATGTATATCGGGAGCGCTTAAAGCCGGCTATCCGAATGTGCTTATAACAGACGAGGCAACGGCTTTGGCTCTTATTAATATGAATAAATAAAGAGGCGGTTCTTGATATAAGCAAATTGAAATTCAGGGAGCTTTTCCAAAATACTTTTTGGGAGACATAAGATAGTTATCTTTGAAAGCACGATAAAAACAGGAATAATCATTAAAGCCGCAAAGCTGCCCGGCACTGGTAAAATTCATGCCGGATTCGATTAATGACTTGGCAACTTCCAGACGCTTACTTATAATATATTGATAGACAGTTTTCCCGGTAAGTTTTTTAAAAGTCCGCATAAAATGATATTTGCTCATGCAGACAAATTTGGCTAAATCATCAACAATAATTTCATGGTCCAGTTGTTCAGTAATATATTGTTCAACGATTGCAATCAATTGATTTGGTCTTAATTCATCAGTGAGCGTAATAGTTGCATGATCATGAATATATCTGTTAATCGTTACAAACAATTCCACTATATATGCATCCAATAATAAGTCACACCCAAACGGCTTTGTTTGCTTCAGGCTTAGCATTTTGCCCAGAATCAAGCGGATTGAATTCTGCACATCGTGAGGAAATTGATAAACCCTGTGGTTATTATAGTGGAAGCACTCTGTTAAATCGATTTTATCACGGGACAGTTTTCTTAATGTTTCAGTTGAGATGTCCAAAATAATTCGTTCATACGGGACGGTTGGGTCTATTAATATCGGACAGTGAAGCTCCTGTTTGTTGATAAACAGAATATCCCCCGAACTCAGCTTGATAATTCCATCACTGGTATGGTAGGCAATTTCACCGGTGACCAGCAAATACATTTCATAATATGGATGTGAGTGCGGATGGATATTCATATTCCCGACATCTGAATAATAAAAAATATCAAAACCCTTATCCAATTCGCTCAAGTATGTATCAAATGCTCTTTTGCTGAGTTTCATGTGCTGCTTGTCTCCTGAATATCATTATTTTGGCTTTCTCCATTTATCGCCTCAGACTCTGCAAAACATCCGTAAATTGAGTGGTCAAAGGCTCATGAGCATTTACAAACACTATCCAGGGCATCTCTGACATTTTTAATAACACAACAATTACTAAATGTATTTGTTATATTTTCTTATTATTATACTACAAGAGAGCAATATTAACAATATAAATATCATTATTCGCATTGTTGGGTTATTTGCATTGATGTTATAC
>CAYGHY010000022.1:9355-21277 GCA_964349435.1 uncultured Oscillospiraceae bacterium | reverse complement strand
TTTTTACAGAGGAAAATGGCAATACGTTAGCATATTACCTTGCTTCATCAAGAAATACTGTCCCTTAAGCCTTCATTTGCTTGATAACATAAGTAGTCGTACAGGAAAGGGTGAAGATATATTCGACCATATAGACACCACAACTAAGGATGGGAAGGGGACTCTTCTTGTGATCTATGCCGGATGGCGTGGCTGGGTTCTCGGGGCCTGGAAGATACCCTCTGAACGGGCTGACGCAATAGCTCCCCACATCACCGAGGTGTACACTCAACTTTTCCGGCAGTGCCGTTTTGTATTCGTTAATACCTTCTAATGCCGATGTGTAGGCGCTCTCAGACGTTTCTTCCTTTTAATTCATATCATCCGGTATTCATTGATTTCAGGCTGTTTTTATACGTTTTGTGACCACGTTGTGACCACGTTTTTTTTCTTAACATATTACAATATAGCCAAAACATATTCGACACAAATTATTTATCTTTCCTTAATGCCTTTAAATCACGTTTGATATCATCTAAAGTAACATCTTTCAGTAACTCATGTCGTTCCTTTGTATAATCACCTTCACCCATATCATACTGCCGTAGGAAATATGCCATACCTACAGGCCCTAATCCTTTAGTGAGAGACTCTATACCGGCTTTTCTGATTTTATTAGGATCCTTCGTTATCAATTCCACTTTCATTCACCTCCATTTACCACTTCACTGGATTTGAAATTTTTACCCTGATATCATATATACGTTTTACTCTCTTTAATAAATTATCGTCCGTGGACAGCATTAAGTTGCAATACTTGCAAGCATAGTAGCTTTTTGTTTCTTGTAAGGATTCTGCGTTTTTGAGATTTCAATATCAACAATATCACTGCTTATCAATTGCCAGCCTTTCTGACAATGAAAAAGAATAGCCAGTACTGCTTCCGCTTCAATTTTAATCCTGTCTTGATACTGGTCGTCAAACGGTCTATTCAGACAGCAAACATCCATATAAATCCTCATTATAGTCTCCTTCACATAGCAAGTATGCAATAATATTATATCATAATTCAGTTGAAAAAGAATGAATAGAATTTTAAAAATATGTGTGCCAATGCCGCCGCTTTTATCGAAAGATAAGTCAGCCCCGCCGCAAACAACATGTCAAAGCTTATATTAAACAGAAACAGGTGCTTGCTGAGATCCGCATCACCGTCCCCTACAACCGGTAAAACAAACTGCATAATGCCCATTAGCGTTACGGCCCCCATAAACTCTATAAAGAACCGCGTCCGGGCAATCCCGCTCCCATTACCCCCGGCTGTCATATCCCCTGCCCTGATGTATTCATGAATCAGCACCAGCAGTACGAGCGTATAAAAAGCACACACAAAAATCAGCGAGTTAGGCAGCACGTCCAATTTAAAATTGCTCCAAAAGCCAAAAACATTTGACTGCTGTTTATATTGTATCCCGGGGTATTTTTCGAAATTTCCAAATCCCTGCTTCAGCCTAAATCCGTTCTCGGCCGCATACTCCAATTTTTGCAGAAAACGCCGGGGGTGCCTCAGGTAAAAGGCTGCCACACCGGTATAACTGATCTTGTTATAAAGCATTTTCTTAAACTCAGGAGCTTTTATGTCAATCGGGTATTCCTCCATGAAATAGTTGGTGCCTGCAAGTACAGAAAGCGAAGGGTCAAGCCCCAATTCTTCCAGATCCCCGGCAGGATCCGGCGAGTTTCTGAGAATTCCATAAAATACTGTCTGATATTTGTTACAGATCTTAATATCCCTTGAAACACTGACAAAACTAGCGAGAGACACAGCCAGTACCAACACTGCCGACACCATGGATATTCTCCTCCATACAAGATCCTTCCTCAGCCATGCAAGCCTTATTAAAAGCAGAGCCGCCAGCAAGCCGGTGGGGCTGTTCTGCACCTTGGCGCCTGTAAAGATAATTGCCCCCGCGCTAAACAAAATCAGCATCCAGACGGCAGGCTTCTCCTCAATTGCCAACGTTAGCGCCATTCCTGCCATCAGCAGCAGAAAAACAAAGGTCACCGGCTCGCCATACAGAGAATTAAAGTAGGATATGTAACCTATATCACAAAAAATGAATATAACAGATAAAGCAGTAACAACCCCAAGAAAGCCTGCAAATTTCCGTCCCCATCTTGCCGCAAAAAAAATTGAAACTGTAAGAACTAGAATGTATATGGCTGCAAGGAATCTGATATCGAAAAGAGCCGTTCCCAAAACCGATTTGCTTATAAAAACGGCCAGCAGCACCAGCGGAAGCTGTGTTGAAATATACCCTCCGCCAAAAGGTATGACAAAGCCAGCGCCGTAAAGCCTGTTTACAAAGCCAAAATACCTGTCTGCGATATCCTCTGACAGGTGAAAAAGCCCGGTTGAGTACATTATTCGCGCAAAATCGCCATTATCTGCCACACCTGTTATCGGCCTGAATAGTAATATAATGGCCAAAATAAAAAAAGCCGCTCCGGCAGCTGCAAATTCAAATTTAAATTTCCTTAAATGAAAGCCCTGCATTGTTCACTCCCTGTATGAAACAATTAAATCTCCGGTATGAAACAATAAAGTCTCCTGTGTGAAACAATAAAATCTCCTGTATGAAACAATAAAATCTCAGGAGAATCTAGCCCACTATATATATCATTCCAGAATTCACAGGTCATATCCGCAATAGGGCAGTTCATTTTTCTTTTTTGTTACACCACATTCGCACCGGTAAACTGGCTGTTGTACATGTCTGCATAGAAGCCGCTCTGTGAAAGCAGCTCCTTATGGCTGCCCTGCTCAATGATATTGCCATGGTTCATTACCAGAATCAGTTCGGCATCCCGGATGGTGGACAGTCTGTGGGCTATTACAAAGCTGGTTCTGCCCTTCTTCAGGTTAGCCATGGCCTTCTGTATTAACACCTCTGTTCTGGTATCCACGCTGCTGGTGGCTTCATCCAATATCAATATCGCCGGGTCCGCCAGAATGGCGCGGGCAATAGTCAGCAGCTGCTTCTGTCCCTGTGATATATTGGTTGCCTCTTCATTCAATTCCGTGTCGTACCCGTCCGGCAATGTCCTGATAAAATAATCCGCATGCGCTGCCTTCGCAGCCGCAACTATTTCATCCATAGACGCCCCCTCGCGGCCATATGCAATATTATCCTTTATGGAACCATTAAACAGCCAGGTGTCCTGCAACACCATCCCAAACATGTTCCGCAATTCACCGCGTCTGATATTTCTTATATCAACTCCATCAATCTTAATATTGCCGCTGTTAATCTCATAGAAACGCATAAGCAGGTTAACAAGCGTAGTCTTGCCCGCACCGGTAGGCCCTACTATTGCTATTGTGTCCCCGCGTTTAAGCGCCAGATTCATATTGGCAATCAGGGGCTCGGTACTCTTGTAGCTAAAGCCGACATTTTCAAAACTCACTTCTCCCCTCGGCTGCTCAAGCACCACAGCAGCGTTATCGTCGGGAATTTCCTCCTGCTCGTCAAGCACTTCAAATACACGCTCCGCACAGGCCATAGTTGACTGTATAACATTAGCAATATTTGCCGTCTGTGCGATTGGGTATGTAAAAGATCTTGAGTACTGTATGAAGGCAATAATATCACCCAGTCTGAGTCTGTTTTGCGTCATCCAGATACCGCCAACCACACATATAAGTACATAACCGATATTACTAATGAAGTTCATCAGCGGAAACATAATGCCCGATATAAACTGTGCCTTCCAGCCGGCTTCATACAGTCTGTCGTTTACACTATCAAACTTCGCAATAGCTTCTCTTTCCTGGCCGAATGCTTTTACAATCTTATGCCCGGCGTACATCTCCTCAACATGCCCGCTTAGTTCTCCAAGTTCCTTCTGTTGTGATGCAAAATGCTTTTGAGACTTTTTGGTAATAAAAGCTGTTGCCGACACATAAAGAGGCAGGGTTGCCACCACGATCAATGTCAGTGCAGGGCTTGTAACAAGCATCATAATAATATATCCAAAAATCTGTATCACCGCTGTTATAACCTGAGTAATGCTCTGCTGCAAGGTGTTGGATATGGAATCCACATCATTAGTAACCCGGCTTAAGATCTCTCCATGGGTTTTTGAATCGTAATACTTAAGCGGCAGCAGTGCCAATTTGCTGTCGACCTCTTTGCGCAGCTGGTAGGACGTTTTTTGAGCTACTGCCGACATCACCCATTGCATGATAAACTGGAATAAGGAACTCAGAATGTATATTAATATCAATATGACAATAATTCGGATAATATAGGTAAAATCTATTTCCCCGCCTGTTTCACGTATAGCCCTGATCGCATCCTCCGCCTGCTCCTTTGTGAATTTCCGGGGCTGCGTGTTTACCTGTTCGTCCCGCTGTGTGTTTACCTGTTCATCCCACTGCATAGCCGGCATTTTTTCCCCAAACTCCATTAATTTTTCAACAATATCAGCCTTCCGTACGGGGTCATCAACCGTATCCAGCATGGGCAGCGCCAGCAACTCACGTACTGCGGCCATTGTTTCAGATGTCATTTGTTCAGCAGCCTGATTGCCGCCGGCGGCACTCCCGCTCTTTACCATGCCGACTGCTTTATACTGCGCTTTTGTCATTTCATTAAGCATTGTTCTTGCCATATAACCATCGGTCAATTTGTTAATCGCATTAGCCTGTACTTTGGGTGATGCAATAGCAAAGGCGGTACTTGCAACTGCAAATATCAAAACAATAATCAGGTTTGCCCGAAAAGGCTTCAAATAACCAAGCAGTCTTTTAAGAGTGCCTTTAAAATCCTTCGCCTTTTCCACAGGTCTTCCAAAACCGCCAGGGCCGTGACCTCCCACTACGCCCGGCCTGCCGGGCCCTACTGTGCGGCTTCCCAGCCCGCCTGCTTCACCTGGCCTTATTCTCTGCTTTGATACGGAGTTATTTTGTCTATCCTCTGTGCTCATGCGATCTCCTCCTCTGAAAACTGCGAAGAAACGATCTCGCGGTATACTTCACATTTACCCAGCAGCTCCTTGTGTGTGCCCATCCCGCCGATACCGCCCTTATCAAGAACAATAATACGGTCTGCGTCCATTACCGTGCCTACCCGCTGTGCTACGATTAATACGGTAGCCTCACTTATATTCTTTCTAAGGGCCGCTCTCAACTTTGCATCTGTTTTAAAGTCCAAAGCGGAAAAGCTATCGTCAAATACATATATCTCCGGCTTCCTGATAAGTGCTCGCGCAATTGATAGCCTTTGCTTCTGACCACCGGACAAATTCGCACCACTCTGAGCAACCCTGTGGTCAAAACCATCTTCCAGTTCATTTATGAACTCCATTGCCTGCGCAATTTCCGCTGCGTGCACTACTTCATCCATCGAAGCGTCATTTTTCCCATATCTGATATTGTCCGCTATGCTGCCGGAAAAAAGCACCGCATTCTGCGGCACAAAACCAATCCTCGCTCTCAGATCCTGCTGTGCTATATCGCGCACATCAATCCCATTTATCAATATCCTGCCGCCTGTGACATCATAAAAGCGGGGAATCAGGCTCACCAGGGTGGAT
The DNA here is from genome assembly GCA_964349435.1 of uncultured Oscillospiraceae bacterium. Taxonomy (GTDB): domain Bacteria; phylum Bacillota; class Clostridia; order Acetivibrionales; family DTU013; genus CAYGHY01. The sequence continues at coordinate 15,700 of CAYGHY010000022.1, read as the reverse complement.
TTCCCAGATCCTGTACTGCCTATGATTGCGGTAATTTCTCCCGGTTTTGTGCTGAAGGAAATATTGCATACAGCCGGTTTCTCTGCATCATCATAGCTGAAAGTAACATTATCGAATTCTACATATCCCCTTACAGAATCAGCTTCCTTTGCATTTTTAGGATCAACAATTTCAGGCTCCGTATCCAGTACTTCATTTATCCTTACAGCCGCTGCCTGTGCTCTCGGCACCATAATAAACATCACGGCCACCATAAGCATGGAAAACATAATCTGCATGGCATACTGAACAAAGGCGAAAAGGGCGCCAATATCCATGTCTCCTCTATCTATACGGATAATGCCAAACCAGAGTATTGCGACAGTTGTGAAGTTCATAATAAGCATGATTGAAGGCATCATGAACGCCATTATCCTGTTGACCTTGATATAAGTATCCGTAAGGTCGGCATTAACATCTTCAAAGCGGTCTCTCTCATGTTCTATTCGGTTAAAAGCTCTTATTACCCTTACTCCTGTCAGCTTTTCGCGCAGTACGAGATTGATCCTGTCTATCTTTGCCTGCATCCGCTTGAACAGGGGTATGCCTTTTTTTGCCAGTAGGACAACCACAGCAGCAAGCATGGGAAGGGCCACAACAAGCACCAGTGTGAGTGGCTTATCATTAGACATTGCCATAATAATGCCTCCCACCGCCATTATGGGTGCTCCTAACATCATACGCATCAGCATCATCGTCACCATCTGTATCTGGGTGACATCATTTGTTGTTCTGGTAATCAATGTGGCCGTCCCGATTTTATCAACCTCGTGCAGAGAAAAGCTTTCTACCCGCCTGAATATATTGTTTCTTAATATTGTACCAAAGCCTCCGCTTACCTTTGAAGATAGAAAACTCACTATGATTGAGCAAATAACTCCTCCACCGGCTATAAGCAGCATAAGGCCGCCCGTTTTCATAATATAGTCGGTATCGGCAGCCATAACACCATTATTTATGATGTCGGACATCAGTGTTGGAAGATATAGATCCGCCATAGTTTGAAAAAACAGCAGTCCCACCACAACACCTATCGATAAAGCGTATGCTTTTAAGTATCTGAATAATCTCAGCATAATGCGTCATCTCCTGTCAGTTCCGGATAACAGGCTTTTTAGCCTGCTCGCACTTATTATCTACAGCTCTATAACTTTGCCGACACGATCGCGGAGGACTACTTCCAGCATGACATCAATGCCTGCCTGCAGGCTTTTTTCAAAAAGGGCATTGCAGACTGTCTGATAGGCCAGTTCAGGAAAATTATTCGTCTTACTGAGATGCCCGAGCAAAAAACATTTCGTCCCTTTTCCGGCCATGTATGCAATGACCTCACCTGCGGCATCGTTGGAAAGGTGCCCCTGACTTCCCGCTATGCGCCTCTTCAGGTACCAGGGATATGGCCCTATCTTCAGCATTTCAGGGTCATGGTTGGACTCCAGCAGCAGCAAATCGCTATTCTCAAAACAGTTCAGAAGATCCAGACTAATATGCCCTATGTCTGTCGCTACCGTTACTTTCTTTCCTGATGCAAAAAAGCTGTACCCCACTGGTTCAATGGCATCGTGAGGTATGGGAAAAGGTGTTACGGCTATGTCGCCTATCCAGAAAGGCGCATATGATGAAAAGCACACTCTGTTACGCTCCGGGACTGGCCCTATCATATGTTCCATCGCCTGCCAGGTACCCTCGCTGGCATAAATGGGCAGGTTGAATTTGCGGGAAAGTATGCCTGCCCCCTTGATATGGTCGCTGTGCTCATGTGATATCAAAATAGCGCTGAGTTCAGCAGGCTTTTCGCCTATGGAACACAACGCTTCAATAATTTTCTTGGCGCTCAGGCCCGCATCAGCAAGGAGTTTTGTACTGCCTGACGCAATAAAAATGGAATTCCCGCTGCTGCCGCTATATAAACTGCAAAATTTCATCATCGCTGTCTCCTGAGTTATTCACAAACCGTCCTCATCTCCCTGACAGTGTCGCGAACCCCGTCCCACCGACACCCTTTGTATGTCTGCCCCCAGGCGTTTTAGTTTGCCTGCAAAATCCTCATAGCCCCTGTCAATATATTTAATGTTATACACCTCTGTAGTGCCCGATGCCGCAAGACCCGCAATGACTACTGCCGCGCCCGCCCTCAAGTCTATTGCGTTGACCGGGGCGCCCGAAAACGCGCAGGGTCCTTCTATAACTGCCACGCTGCCGTCAACCCGAATTTTTGCTCCCATGCGTTTCAGCTCATCCACATACTGAAACCTTAGCGGCCATATACCTTCTGATATAGTACTTATGCCATTTGCAAGACATAGCAGCACCGTGGCCGGCGGATGCAGATCGGTCGCAAAGCCCGGATACGGCAGTGTCTTGATATTGGCTTTATAGAGTTCTCCCTCGCCAATAATTCTTATCCAGTCCTCTCCTTCAATTACCCTGATATTCATTTCCAAGAGCTTGGCGCTCAGAGATTCCATGTGCTTGGGAATAATATTCCTTACAGTAACATCTCCGCCTGTAGCCGCCGCAGCAATCATAAACGTACCTGCCTCAACCATATCCGGAATAATCGAATGCACCGCACCGCCCTTCATCCTGTCCACACCCTTGATCTTGATAGTATCTGTTCCCGCTCCCCTGATGTTTGCCCCCGAAGCATTCAAAAAATTGGCAGCATCTACAATATGGGGCTCTTTGGCCGCATTTTCTATTACAGTAGTCCCCTCTGCTCTGACCGCGGCAAGCATCAGGTTAATCGTTGCGCCAACACTGGTAACATCCAGATATATATGGCTTCCGACCAGCTTGTCGGCACTCAGCTTAATCATGCCATGCTCTATGACAACGCTGGCGCCCATGGCCTCAAAACCCTTGATATGCTGATCCATCGGCCTGAACCCAAAGTCACAGCCCCCGGGAAGCGCAACCTCAGCCCTGCCGAACCGCCCCAGCAGCGCGCCAAGCAGGTAATATGAAGCCCTCAGGCTTTTTGTCATATCATAGGATGCTTTATAAGAATGGACCTTGCTCGAATCTATCAGGATGGTATTCCTGTCTTCAAAAGAAACCTCCGCACCCAACTGGCTGAGTGTTTCTTCCAGAACTCTTGTATCCCTTATTTCGGGAAGATTTTCTATTCTGCACTTCCCCTCAATCAGCAATGCCGCAGGTACTACCGCAACTGCAGCATTCTTGGCTCCGCTGGTGTATACTTCACCGTGCAGCTCCTTGCGACCACGGATAACGATCTTCTCCAAACTGTGCACCTGCCTTCTTGTCCTTTGTATGCTGTACAGGTATTCAAAACGGCACACGCCTCTCTTATGGAATGTCCCCTCACCCATTATAACATTGTTTCAAAAAATGCACTACTGCAGGGCAAAAAATTATTCCTCCGTATCAATAGTACCTAGATATTCGGGCGCAGACGCACCCTTTATTTTGACCCGCCACACAGGCAGCAGCTCCACAGATTCCATGGCCTCCATAGGATAATCCTCCGGATATTTATAGCCATTGTCAATACTCGTTATCACCTGCCCGCCGCCCTCCTTAAAATGTGCCAGCAGCACCTGATACGCTGTCGCCGGATCCTCAACCTTGCCGGCTGAAAAGCCGGTTATTTGCAGTCTGCCGTATTCAAGCCTTGTTATACCTCCGGCAGTAACTGTGACAATACAGTAATTGTCAAACACAAGGAAGCCGTCATAGTTTTCAATGAAGGTGACAGCCACACTTCCATCTTTAGAGCGTTTCAAATCATCCACAACATATTTTCCGTTTATCAGACCCTTATCCTTCAGGTACTCCCGGGCAGCCTTCTTTACCTCACCGTCACTGTCGGCCATAATCTCTGAGTCAGCCTTGTCATCTATGAACACAAATTCCGTGCCGCTTCTGAACTCAAGCTTTTTCCCGGCATCTTCAAACACTGCTGCCTCATCGGCCGCCGCATACGCCCCGCCCAGCAATTTCGCCGCAATTGCTTCCCTGTCCAGCCTGCCGTTGCCAAACTCAAGCCTGCGTACCGCCTTTGAGGTTCTGGGAATACTGCATTCCAAAGTGACGCCACGCGCCTTCAAAATCGCTTCAGCATTTTTTATCGTCTCTATCTGGATACCCTGTCCCTTAAAATAAGTTAAAATACTAAACAATAAAAAAAGGTTGAAAGCAAACAGTAAAGCAATAATCACACTTTTTGCCTTTGCCAGATCCATATGTCATTCTCCTTTTTCGAGCGGCATTTCTACCTGATAAGTCGATCTGTCTTTCATATCTATAAGCAGCATCGGTTTAAGAACGCTAACGCCGGCTGAGTTGATAAAATAGCCTGAATGCATGTCCCACATCTGTATTTCCTTGTAAACTACTCCCGTCTCCGCCAATACATCTATGAAACGGTCAATGTAATTGCCCTTTTCTCCCTGAACAAAGTCTCTCAACAGCCAGTCGCATTTCAGCACGCGATTGCTGTCGGCCTGAATACTGATAGCATGTTTCAATTTCTGGCCGCTTCCGTCCTTCATATCCAATTCCAGTTTTACGGGCATACCCTCCAGCTTGTAATCAAAGCCGAAGCTGAAACTGCCCTGCTGTTTTTCTTCAACAGATGTCAGCACAATATCTGCAGCCGTTTCAGATATTCCGCCGATCCCGGCAACAAACTTATACGCCTTCAAAAGCGCCTCGCCCACTTCCCCTTTTCCGTCAGAGTCAGCGCTTCCCAGATACCGGTAGGTTAGATAGCCGTCATTGTAGTACCTGTATATATTCCTTCCATAATTGAACTGTACGGTACTGTTATCTCTGCTTTTATCATACCTGTCTTTTTCGGTTCCAAGAACAATTTCCTCCAAACTATCCTTTTCCTCCGCCCAGGCAGGCTGCCGCACAAGGTACTGAAAATACGGCCAGTATCTTGGGTGCCCGGTAACGTACAAAACATCCGGCTCATCACCCGGCTTGTCTATTTTGCCTCCCCTTAAAGTGTAATACTTCCGGTATTTCTGCCCGCCATTTTCCGAAATAGCAAGAATAATATCCTCCAGCTTCTTCTTTTCATATCTTATTGGGTCAGAAATATAAACCCTTCCATTTGTACTATAAATGTAAAGCGTACTCGTATTTTTATAAACAATATCCGGTTTTACCATTACTTTATAAACACTCGGCAGTTCCTGCGCCTTTTCGCTGATCCCCAGAAACCACTCCAAAAGCTCAGGCATCATCATATAGCCGAAATCAATTATAAATCCTCGCTTCGCTACCACATCGCCCCATTTTTCATCGGAAGCTTTCAACCCGGCCGTACCGGAGGCAATTTTATAAAGACCCTGCTTCGCTTCATCCCAGAGATCATTGTAAAAAACACTGTTCTTATCCAGGATCCAGTGAGACTTGCCCTCATCGGACAAAACCAGCGCATCAGGAACAAACAGCTTTTCGCGTGCTGTTGTACCGCTTATCGGCGCCTTCTCCTTGAATAACCCCAATAAAAAACTAATAGGAGTCCCCTGGTTTTGATATCCCAAAAGGATTCCTACTTGTAATAATCCCGCTACTATCAGTATAAGTATGCAAACTGTTTTTATCCGCTCTCTTATTAAACGGCTCATTCAAGCCCCCGTCCGGCTGATAATTACTTTGATTTTTTGTTAAACATTTCAAAAAAAGATTTTATGCCTTCAGTGATATCCATACCAATATTTGATCTTATATCCTCCGGTTTCTTGATAGCCTGTTTTTCGATCTTCTCGTTCAATAATTCAATCGTGAAACAATTTATCTGAATCTCCGGGTTAACCTTTTCTCTCTGTGATGTCCTTGTGGCTATGATCTTAATCTTATTGACCCCTTTGGCCAGCAAAATCTCTTTTGAGAAGAGACCCGTGCTGTTAATTTCCCAGGAGCTCTCTCCATCCGTATTATTCATCCGCTCATACTCGTTTGTGTTCTCATTATACTTTGCAATTGTAATGATTATATCGCTGAATTCGGAATTGCCGGAAAGTATATAGGATTTCTTATAAGTAAAATCCTTGTCCTTGTCAGGGCTGGTAATGGTCACAAACAGCTGTCCGTTGTCAGTTGCCTTGCCGTTTTTCAACGCCTCTTCAAAAACATCTTCAAACTCAGGCTTCGAGGAGGCAGTACTCTTTCTGTTAACAGCACTCTCGCTGGTAGTGGTGCTTTCACCGGCAGCAGTACTCTTTCTGTTAACAGCACTCTCGCTGGTAGTGGTGCTTTCACCGGCAACGGCACCATTTTTATCAACAGCGCTCTCCGTAGTGCTTCCGCTCCGCTGACCGCCGCTGA